>NZ_JBWKEE010000005.1:177362-400897 GCF_056435605.1 Streptomyces sp. NPDC043896 | reverse complement strand
AGTGCTGTCGCGAGGGTTTCGAGATCTGTCGTCACAAACGGATCAACGAGACCCTCGCTTCATGCACCCGAAGACTTCGGACTTACTCGTCTAGGACCGGGTGCGGCGGGACGGGCGCAGCGTCAGGATCACCCCCGTGATGCCGGCGGCCAGGACGAGGATGCGCGGCATCGGCTGCGCGTCGTGCGGGAGCGCGCCGATGGCGATGACGGCGGCCAGGGTCAGGACGACCACCAGGGCGGCGGTGATCAGGGGTTTGGGCTTCACGGCGGAACTCCTCGGGGAAGAAGGGGCCGTGAGCCGCGCGCGGGGGATCGCACGGCCCACGGAGCTCGGGGCGGGGGCGGGGCGGGGTCGGGCCGGGGGCGGGCAGAGGGAACGGGGCCGGGGCGGGGGCGGACGAAGCCCGCCGGTCCCGGGCAGACGGGGCGCGGGGGCGGGCGGGAAGGCCCGGCCCGGCGCGGGGCCTGAGGGCCGGGTCAGGCGCGGGAGAGCAGCCCCTCCCGCCACAGCAGCCGCAGCACGTCCTCGGGAACCGGCAGCTCGGCCGGCGTGAACCGCTCGCGCCCCAGCAGCTCGCCCAGGACCGGGGCGGCGCCCGCCGGCAGGGTCAGGACCCGGTCGGCCAGCCGCAGCAGCAGCCGCTCCCCGTCCGCGTCGGCATCGGCGCTGAGGACGGCCTCGCGGTGCACCGTGAACACGGTGTCGGCGCCGATGCCGTCCCCGGCCAGCACCGCCGACACCTGGCGGAGCGGGGCCGGGAACTCCCCCAGCGCGGCGGTCCGCAGCAGGGCCGCGATCTCCTCGTCGGAGCTCTCCGCGAACCAGTCGGCCAGCCCCCGGCGCAGGTCCGCCACCGCCTCCACGGCCGTACCGGGATCGCGTACGAAGTCCGCCGGGAACGTCGTACGGCCGGGGACCTCCACGACGCGGGACAGGAGTTCGCCGACGGCCCAGTGCTCGGTCCACGCCGTCAGGCTCAGGGTCAGGTGCAGGGAGGACACGCCCTCGCTGCGGGCGGAGTGCACCCAGCCGCGCGGCAGCCACAGCACGTCGCCCGGCTCCAGGGTGACGACCTGCCAGGGCTCGATCGCGTCCAGCCGCGCGGTGGTCCACTCCCCCCGCTCGCGCAGCCGGTCCCAGGACTCGTGGGCCAGCGGGGCGGGCAGCACGGGCTCGCGCAGGGTCCACACCTTCGTGCCCTCGACCTGCACGATGAAGGAGTCGCGCGGGTCGAAGTGGGCGGCGAACCCCTGGGACTTGGGCGGGGTGACGTACGCGTTCACGTGCACCGGACGCGAGACGTCGTGCGCCAGCCGCCCGCTGAGGCGGGCGATGGGCTCGCTGTACTCCTGGAGGCCCTGCATCACCAGGGAGGCGCCCTCGGCGAGTTCGCCGGAGGTCTTGCGCACGTCGGGCGCGTCCGCGTACATCAGAGTGGCCCGGGTGTAGCGCTGGTCGGCGATCTGCGCGCCGTCGCGGATCACCCGGAAGTCGGGCAGCCGGCGGCCGCCGGCCGCGAGCGCGGAGTCCAGCGCCGCCCAGCCGAAGAGGTCCGCGAACCCGCCGGGGGAACGGAACACCCGCGGCTCGGCCGGCGGGGCGGCGCGGAAGGCGGCGGGGTCCGCGGTGAGCCGGCCGAGGGCGGTGAAGGCCGGCTGGGAAAGGGTGCCGAAGGGGGTCATGCCGTCCTCGCTGCGGTCGGGAGAAGTACGGGGTGGTGGGCGCCGGCCCGCGCCTGGCGGGCCAGGAGGAGGTAGCTGCGCAGCTCGTCGAGCGTGCTCAGGCCGAGCCGGTTGTGGAGCATGTGGACGTGGGAGAAGACGATCCGGGCCGTGTACGCCCCGTCCGGCCCCAGCCGGTCGGCGACGGCCCCGGACAGCGCGGCCTGCCAGGGCCGCAGCGGGCCGGGCGCGGAGACGGCCCGTTCCACCAGGTCCTGGCCGGCGGCGGTGAGCCGGTCGGCGGCGGTGGCGCACTCCGCCTCCAGCGCCGTGAGGGCGGCCGCCGGATACCCGGCGCGGAGCGCCCAGTCGTGCCAGGAGCTCGCGCCGAAGGCGGCGAAGCGGGCGGCGTCCAGCACGGACGCCGCGCTCGCGGTGGCCCGCAGGGCGAGGGCCGTACGGGCCTTGTCGCCGGGCCGGGTGCGCAGGAAGGCCAGGCACAGCTCGCTGGAGGTCGCGAAGAGGTCCTCGGAGACGCCGATCAGGGCGGGGCCGCCGTAGCGGTCGTACTCGGGGGCGTACGGGCTCTCGTACACGCCCGGCGCCACCAGGTCGCGCTCCTCGACGCGGGTCCCGCCCTCGCCCGCCTCGGACAGCCGCCGGGACTGCACGGCGAACCGGGCCGGGTCCAGGGGCTCCTCGCCGGGCAGCAGCCGGCCCGCGTCGGCGAGCCGGCCGGCGAGTTCGGCGGCGAGGGCGGCGCGGCGGGCGGCCGGCAGGTCCCGGACGCGCAGCCGGATGTGCGGGCCGCCCTGCCAGTAGCGCATGAAGAACCAGGTACCGGAGGGGACTTCGGCCATGGCCGGGCCCACCACGTCGGTGACGACCCGGTCGCCGAGGGACCGGTCCGCCGCCGCGAGGTGCAGGTGCCAGGAGGTCCAGTTCATGTTCACAGCCTCAGATCCAGGGGGAGTCCGGTGGAACGGGGTGTTCCGCTGATCACCGACAGCAGCACCGTCTCGTCGGGGTCCAGGCCCAGGGGCCGCTGGACGGCCAGGGTGTCGAAGGCCCGCGCGGGGCGGGCGTAGAGGCCGTGGGCGGCGGCGTTCAGGCACAGGCCCTGGGTGATCCAGCCGGCCGCGTACTGGGCCAGGGTCCAGGCACCCGGGCCGAGTTCGGCGATCAGCCCGTGCTGGCGCACGGAGCAGAACCAGACGGCCGAGGCGTGCCGGACGTCGCAGCCGTTGCCGGGGGCGAGCCGGTAGCCGTAGCCGGCCTCCAGGGCGGCCAGGGCTCCCGGGCCCGGCCGGTGCGGCAGCAGCCGGCCGCCGTCGAGGCGGTGGACCCCGTCCTCGAAGCCCTCGGTGTGCTGGACGGCGACCGTCACCCGGACCCGCTCGGCGACCCTGCGCAGCAGCTCCCCCGGCGGGGGTACGGCCGCCCAGGCGGCGGCCCCGGTCAGGGAGCCCCCGGGGACCCGGCGGAGCCGGCCGGACATGCCGGTGAGTCCGCGCGGCATCCGGCCGGAGCCGCGCTCCCACAGCACCTCGGCCCAGCTCAGGTCCCGGGCGGCGGCGCCGGAGGCGATGGCGGCGCCGAGCGGTGCCGCCTCCGTGGCGGGCAGGGCCGCCTGGGCGCGGTTGACGGCCAGGACCTCGTCGAGCGAGGGGTCGGCGGGGGCCGCCGCACCCGGCCGCTCCGGGGCCGTGGGGGCCGTGGGGGCCTTGGGGGCCTTGGGGGCGGCGGCGGGCGGGGCGGGCGGGGCGGCCGGCGGGGCCGCCGGGGTCACCCGGCCGTCCGCGGCCAGGTCGACGGTCAGCGGCCAGGACCACTCGCGCTCCGAGAGGCCGAGGGCGGCCAGCCCGGCGCCCGACGCCGGCAGCGTGAGCCGCCCGTCCAGGCCGAACAGCTCCAGGCCCACCGCCAGCGAGCGCAGGGAGATGCCCAGCTCCAGTTCGGTGAGGGTGCCGCGCAGCGGTCCGTAGAAGGCGGGCAGCCGGGTGTACCGGCCGGCCAGCAGGATCCGCCCCGGCCCCTCGCCGGCCGGTGCCCCCGCGAGGGCGGCCAGCGCGTGCCGGTGCACGTCCAGGACCTGCGGGCGGCCCGTCCCGGTGACGAAGGCCTGCACCGGGAAGAGGCTGCGTACGGAGGGCAGCGAGCGGTGCTCGAAGTAGGGGTTGGCGAGCTCCGCCCGCTGGAGCCCGAAGGCGGCCAGCAGCGCCCGCTCCAGCGGCCGGTCCGCGTTCCGCACCGGACGGCCCGCCGGGAAGGCGGCGTCCTCCAGCAGCTCCGAGGTGCCGTACGGCAGCGGCGTGCGGGCGGTGCCCGCCGCGCTCTCGGGGAGCGGTCCGGCGGCCTCGGCCACCTGGGCCGGGGTCGGGAAGTGGGAGCGGCCGGTGCCCTGCGCGTGGGCGTAGCGCAGCACGCGCCGCGACAGGGTGTCCGGTGCCGTCGACGTGCTCATCGAAGGGGCGCCTCTCACGGGAAGGGGTGGGGGTCGTAGGGCGCGCTCCGGTGCTCCTGCGGGGTGCCGCGCAGCGCGGCGGTGAGCCGGGGCAGCCCGGCGAGGCGCTGCTGGCTGTGCCCGAAGCACATCGGGAGGATCCCCGGCACGACCGCCTTGACGACGGCGACGCCCAGGTCGGTGTGGTCCCGGGTGGACTGGTCGACCAGCACGATCCGGTCCAGGCCGGCCCGCGCGAAGCGCTCCCGTACGAAGTCCAGGGCGCCCCGGACCGTGCCGCCGGCGGCGCGCACGATCCGGTCCGGCCAGTCGGGGAAGGCCTCCGCGAGGGCGACGCGGGGCCCGCCGAGGACGGCGGTGACCCGGGGCAGCGTCTCGGGGCGGTTGTACAGGTCGACGTGGTCCTCCAGGACGTCGACGGCCCAGGGGTCCTCGGCCATCGCCGCGCCGGCCTCGGGGTCGCCGGGCGGCCGGGTGACCATCTGGGTCAGCTCCCACAGGGCCGCGCGGACGGCGGACTCCGGGTCGACGCCCGAGCCGGCCGCCGACCAGCTGGCGGGGTGCCCGCCGGTGCGGTTGACGGCCAGCGCCCAGACCAGCGGGATGTCGATGTCGTGGGTGATGACCAGCAGGTGGGCGTCGTAGCCGTGGATGTCGATCGTGTCGAGCAGCCGCCGCGACACCGGGTCGGCGAGGCTCGCCGGGTCGATGGCCGGCAGCGGCACCGCACGGTGCCAGGCCATCAGGAACGCGTCGCGCTCGGCCAGTTCCAGCAGGGAGTGCAGGGCCGCCTCGGTGAGTCCGGAGCCCAGCGCGCAGCCGCTGGAGGAGTCCGGGAAGTGGCTGCGGCGGCGCTCCGGACCGTGGTCGCGGCGGGCCCCGTGGCGGTCGTGGCGGTGCAGGTACTCGTACCGGTAGAAGCCCACTTCGGCCGGGACGAGCACGGGCTCGCCCGTGTCGAGGTCGTGGCCCCACACCCAGTCCATGGGGGTGTCGGCGGTGCTCGGGATGACCCGCGACAGCGGGTGCGCGAGCTGCTCCTCGGTGTACGTGCCCAGCGTGGCCGGGTCGAGTGCGTGGTCGGCGATGTCCCGGTGGGCGAGGCCGGTCAGGACCTGCCCGTGGTGCGGGAAGCTGCCCATGCGCTCGTACGCCTCCAGCACCGCGACCGACTCGGCCCGGTCGAAGGTCAGGGCCCGCCCGTAGCCGTGCGCGGGCGACTCCGGCAGTACCGCGTTGCTCATCGCGTACGGGGCGTCGAGGTCCCGCATGACCTGGAGGACCGGCCCGTAGCGCGGGTCGACGAGGCGCCGGCGCAGCGCGCCGGGGGCCAGCAGTCCGGCGCCGCCGGTGCCGCGCACCGGGTCGTCGGGCGAGGCGGGCGGGTCGTCCAGGACCAGCCGGGGCGGCCGGGCCGCCGGGTCGGGGGCGGCGGCGGGCTCCGCGCACACGGGGCAGTCGAAGGTGCGGGGGACCCGGTGGCGGGAGACCCCGTCACCGCTCACGAAGAGCAGCTCGCCCGGGGCGAGCGGGCTGTCCCCGAGGGAGCCGGCGAGGGCCTCCAGCGCCTCGGCGAGGTACGGCAGCGGCGGGCGGCCGGTGCGGCAGGGCTGCTCCAGCCGGTCGGTCAGCGGGTGGTCGACGGCGATGCGGGCCCGGGTCTCGGCGCAGCCGGGGCAGCCGGAGTCGGTGCCGGGCGACCAGAGCGGGCCGACCTGGGCCTCGTCGCCGGTGAGGCGGACGGAGAGGTAGGGCTGCGCCGCCGCGCGGGCCCGGCGGTACAGGGCCGTCTCGCGCGCGAGGTCCCACGGGCCCGTGTGGACGGCGACGGCCTCCTCGGGCAGCCCGGCGGCGCGGGCGAGGCGCCGGGCGGGGGCCGGGGCGGCGTCGGAGGCCGGCGTGAGAGCCGCGGCCGGGGCCGGGGCGGCGTCGGAGGCCGGCGTGAGAGCCGCGGCCGGGGCCGGGGCGGCGCCGGAGGCCGGCGTGAGAGCCGCGGCCGGGACCGGGGCGGGGGCGTCCTGGGCTGCCGGGGCGTTCTCCGGGGTCACGGTGGTCATGCGGCGGCCTCCGTCACGGTGCCGAACCACAGCGGCGTCGGTCCCGCGAGCGGGTCGGCGGCGCGGGTGCCGTGCGGGACGAGCCGCTGCCGGGTCTGCGCGGCGAGGGCGGTGACCTCGGCGTCGGCGGCGTGCAGCAGCAGGGTGGTGTCCGGGGCCGGGGAGACCAGCTCGCGGCCCCGGATCCGGCGGGTCTGGACGCGGGTCAGCGCGGTGCTGAGCGCGGCGAGCACGGCGCGGGCCGGGTCGGGTCCCCAGGCGGAGGCCAGTTCCTCGCCGGAGGCGCGGTCGCGGACGCGGGCCAGCGGCCAGCCGACGCCGGGCACCCGGAACAGGGCCGGCTCGACGGACAGCAGCTCGTGGTCCTCCAGGGTCCGCCAGAGCACCCGCGCGGCGGTGTCCAGTTCCCCGAACGCGGGGACCCCGTCGGCGGGTAGGGCCCGCTCCGCGAGGAGCCGCAGCGAGCCGTCCAGCAGCCAGCGTTCCTCGGTGGTGGCGGCGGCGCCGACTCCGCCCGGGGCGGGGTCGCACTGGGCGCGGAGCGCGGCGAGGGCCACGGCCACCGAGGAGGCCCGCTGGTTGCCGCCCCAGGCGGCGACGGAGCCGGGCCGGCCGTCGCGGTGCTCGGCCTCGGCGATGCCCAGCGGCAGCTGCGGCAGGTTCTCGGGGGTGACCAGCTCGAAGGGGCCGGTCCACGGCGCGGCGACGGCCTGGACGTGCGCGACGGCTTCGTCGAGGCCGGCCGCGGGCGCGGCCGGGGCCGGGGCGGCGAGGTCGACGCGGGTGGCGTTCAGCTCGGCGCCGTGCACCACGTACGCGGTGTCCCCGGGCGTTCCGGCGGTGCCGGTCAGCACCCGGTACGCGAGCTGTCCGGCGAGGGCCCCCGCGAGGGCGTCGGCGGCGGCGCCCGGCCGGACGCCGGGGGTCTTCACCCAGCGGGCCACCCGCGCGGCGACGGCCTCCAGGCGGCCGGGGGCGCCGACCGCCTGCGGGCCGACCAGGTGGAAGTGGCCGTCCTGGCGCACCGGTACGACCGCGCAGTGCTCCGGCAGCCGGGCGGCCTGCCGGGCCAGCACCCCGTCGAGGAGGTCGCCCGGGGCGCAGACGACGGCCGCGTCGGCATCGGCGTCGACGCCGTCGGGGGTCAGCGCGAGGACCTCCGCGCCGAGCCGCGCCGCGGCGCCCGCGACGGCCTCCGGGTCGGGCACGGCGAGCACCAGCCGCCCGGCACCGGTTCGGGCGAGCCCGCGCGCGGCGGGCAGTGCGAAGGCGGCGGGGCCGGAGACGAGCACGGTGGCGGCGCGCAGCCGCGCGAACGCGGCGTACGGGTCGTCGAGCAGGGTCTCCAGGTCGGCGAGGACGTCGCGGTGGCGCTCGCGGGTCGCGGCGTCGGGCTCGGGCGTACCGAGGGCGTCGAGGTCGAGCAGGAGCCGCTGCGCGCGGAAGGTGTCCAGCAGCCTGCGTACGACGGGCCGGGCCGCTTCGGCGCCGAGCGCGGCGACGAGGGAGTCCTCGTCGGAGCCTTCCTCCAGCAGCGGTACGCACACGTCGGCCACGCGGAAGAGCGCCGCCGGGCCGCGTACGACGAAGGAGGTCCCCTCGGCGCCGAAGTACACGCCGTCCGGCACCGGTGCGTAGTGCACGGCCGGGCGAAGCCTGGTCCTCATCGGTCCTCCTGGTCCATGGTGTGCGGGTTCCGTACGGGTGCCCGGTCGTCGGTGGGCCCGTGGCCGGGCCGGGTGTAGGTGAACCGTCCGCCGGACGGCCGGCTGATCTCGACCGCCCATTCGTAGGCGTGCGGCGAGGCTCCGGCGGAGGGCAGCGCCTCCTCCAGGTATCCGCTGCCGTCGCGGTCGAGGAAGCGGGGCAGCGCCCGGGTGAGCAGGGCACTGGTGAGGTCGGCGTACTGGGGTTTGCGCGGGCGGTCCTTGGACCGGCCCGCGCCCGGGTCGGCGACGGCCCGTACGGGTTCGGGCTTGAGGACGACCTCGGCGGGGACGCCGTGGCGGGCGCGCCAGCGGGTGAGCGCGAGCATCCGGCCGGCGTCGCCGGTGGTCCCCCGCACGGCTTCGTCGAATTCCGCGTCCGGGTACCAGCGGCGGCGCTGGAGGACGACGGAACCGGCGCACAGCCGGGGCGTGTTCACCCCGGCGAGCGGTTCCCCGGGGGTGTGCCCGGAGCCGCCGAGGCCGCCGGGCATGCCCAGGTCGGGCAGCAGCCGGCCTCCGCTGACCAGCCAGTTGGCCAGGCGCAGCGGCGGCGGCAGCAGCTCGGGGTGGCCGGTGCCGAGGGTGAGGACGTGCAGCGGGCGGCCGTCGGCGTCCTCGACGTGCAGCCGGTCGAGGTCCGGGTCGTGAACGAGCCGCATCCCGTACCAGTCGTCGGCGTGCAGCCGGGTGTCGAGGACGGGGGCGTGCGCGTTGACGCTGACCCCGTGCAGGCCCCGGTCCTCCGCCGGGACGGTGGCGCCGGTGGCGTGCCGTTCCAGGAGGCGGCGGCGCAGCCGGGGCAGGGCCCGGCCGCCGAGTCCGGCGTCGTGGCCGAGGAACCGGCCGTAGAGCATGCCGTGGCCGGGGTAGGAGTCGTTGAACACCAGCCGTCCGGCGTCGGGCTGGACGAGCACCGTGTAGGCGATGGCGTCCTGCCGGAACCGGTCGGGCAGCGGGGCGGCCAGCGCGGCGAGGTGTCCGGCGGGCCAGACGACCTCGGGGGTGTCCGCGTCCCGGCCGGCGAGGCCGGCGCGGATCTCGCCGAGGAGGCGGGTGCGCAGCAGGCGCAGCGGGGCGAGGGTGGCGCAGCCGGCCACGACCCGTTCGTTGACGGCGCGGACGAGCGGCCGGGCGTGGTCGGTGAGGCGTACGGAGGCGCCGTGCCCGAACCGTTCGGTGAACACGTCGGTGAGGACGGCGCGGATGTCGTGCAGCCGGTCGAAGACCGACAGGAACTCCATCGTGTCGGCCAGGTCGGCCAGTTGACGGGTGTGGCCGGTGGTGTCGACCAGCATCGGGGCCAGCAGGTAGTCCTCGGAGACGGTGAGCGCGGCCGGGCGGCGGGCCCGGCGGGTCAGCTCCGAGGTGAGGCCGTCGACGCGGCGCAGGGCCTCGGCCCGCTGGGCGTGTCCGGCGTCGGCGAGGCCGGCCAGCGCCTCGCGCAGCGCGGCGCCCTCGGGGGCTCCGTCGAGGGGGTCGGCGGCGCAGTCCTCGGGGCCGTCGGTGGTGCACAGGACCCCGGCGCCGAGGGCGCCGAGGACCAGGCCGGTGGCCTCTTCGGGCGTGCGGCCGAGGGCGCGGGAGACGTCGTCGGCGACGGCGGCGACGGTACGGGGGCCCATGTCGGTGGCGTCCAGGAGCCGGCGCAGCGGCGGGGTGAGCGCGGTCGACAGCAGCCGGGTGCTGTCCTCGCCGGCCTTCACGAAGGAGATCCGGTCGGGCTCGGGGCCGGGCGACAGGGTGGGCGACTGCCGGACCCAGGTGCCGGGGCCGGGCGGGGTGCCGGGGCGGGCGGCGCGGGCGACGTAGCCGAGCATGGCGTGGTCGAGGTGGGGGAAGGAGCGGGCGCCGGGGAAGCCGGCCTCCTCGGGCGGGGTGCCCTCGGGCGAGGGGACGGCCAGTCCGACGGCGGTGAACCGGGCGAGGGGGCTCGTACGCATCATCGCGCGGGTCACGTACTGGAGCAGGCCGCGCTCGGACTTGGCGGCCCGGGACAGGGTGCCCTCGCGGTAGCGGACGGCGGCCCGGTGCACCTCGGGGGCGAGCAGGGCGAGCGAGCGCAGCAGGTCCTCGTCGCCGAGGAGGCCGCGGAGGGTGCCGCGTTCGCGCTCCAGCGCGCCGGGGTGTCCGGCGGCCGCCCCGGCCAGCAGTCCGTCGCGCAGGAGGCGCAGCTCCAGCCAGCGCAGGAACTCCGCGGGGGCGGGGTCGGGCAGGGTGGCGGGCACCCGGTCGTTGTGCACGGCCCGGCGTACGGCGACCAGCGCGGCCCGCTCGTCGGCGGGGGCCGCGCCGATCAGTTCGTACAGGGTGTCGCAGCACGCGGTGGAGGCGGCGGCCAGCGCGCCCTCCGCGCGGGCCAGTTCCTCCAGCGCGGCGGCGAGGGCGGGGTCGGCGAGGCGGGTGCGGCGCAGCGGGTTGACGCGGAGCATCCAGACGGGCTCGGTGGTCTCGGCCCCGGCGGCGGCCGGCGTGGCGGCGGGGCGCTCTTCGGTGACGGTCACCGGAAGTCCTTCCTGGTCCGGTACGTGTGCGCGGCGATGCTCAGCAGCAGCCCGCCGGCGATCCAGGCGGTCAGGACGAGGGCGACGCGGCCCAGTTCCCAGTCGTGGACGGGTTCCAGCGCGGCCATGTCCTCGGGCAGCAGGGCCGCCCGCATGCCCTGGGCCATCCACTTGAGCGGGAAGAGGGCGCCGATCCGCTGCACGGTGTGGGGCAGGCCGGAGAAGGAGTAGTAGACGCCGGAGACGAACTGGAGCAGCACGAAGGGGAACTGGACGGCGGCGGTGATGGTGCGCCGGTCGGTGATCAGGGAGCCGACGGCGATCCCGAGCAGGGCGGTGGCCGCCGTGCCGAGGAGGAACACCCAGGCCAGGGTGGCCCAGCGGGCGGGGTCGGTGGGGAGGGGGAAGTCGAACACGGCGACGGCCAGGACGAGTACGGCGGCGGACTGCAGGACCGCCAGCACGAGGACCAGGACGGTCTTCGCGAGGAAGTAGCCGCCCGTCGCGAAGGGCGTTCCGCGCAGCCGCTTCAGGGAGCCGTCGCCGCTTTCCAGGGCGATGCCGGTCGCGAGGACGCCGAAGGCCGCGGACATGATGCCGGAGGCGAGGACGCCGGCCACCACCACGTCGTGCATGGGCACGGTGTGGTCGCCGGCCTTCATCGTGAACACCGAGCCGAAGAGCAGCATCAGCATCACGGGCAGGGCCATGTTCATGGCGACGGCGGTGCGGTTGCGGAAGAAGACCCGCAGTTCGGCGCGGGCGCGCAGGAGGCCGGTGCGGACGACGCCGGGCAGCGGCCCGCGGGCGGCCGGGATGCCGGCCGGGGCGGCCGGGACGGGCGCTGCGGCGAGGTCCGCGGCCGACGGGGTGGGCGTCATGGGGTCCTGCTCCTTTCGCGTGGGTGGTCTTCGCGGGGGTGTTCGCGGGCGTCCTCGATCAGCCGGAGGTAGCGGCTCTCCAGGGAGGGGCGGCGGATCTCCAGGCCGGGGACGTCGGCGCCGAGCCGGTCGCGGAGTTCCTCCAGGACGGGGCCGACCTCGGGGGTGGTGACGGTGCGGACGCGGCCGTCCTCCCGCCAGGAGACCTCCGTACCGGCGCCGGTGCCGCCGAGTTCGGCGGGCGGGGCGACCTCGCGGACGCGGCCGCCGGCGAGGACGGCGACGCGGTCGGCGAGGCGCTCTGCCTCGTCCAGGTAGTGGGTGGTCAGCAGGACGGTGGTGCCCTCGGCGCGCAGCCGCTCGATCATGGCCCAGCAGTCGCGGCGGGCCTCCGGGTCGAGGCCGGTGGTCGGCTCGTCGAGGAAGAGCAGCTCCGGGCGGCCCACGACCGCCAGGGCCAGGTCCAGGCGGCGGCGCTGGCCGCCGGAGAGGGAGCCGAGGAGGGCCTTGGGGCGGTCGGCCAGGTCGACCAGTTCCAGGGCCCGGGTGACGGGGAGGGGGTTCGAGTAGGTCAGGCCGATCTGCTCGACGAGTTCGCCGACGCGCCAGCCCTCGTGGTCGGTGCCGCTCTGCTGGACGATGCCGATGCGGTCGCGCCATTCCCGGCCGGCCCGGCCGGGGTCCTGGCCGAGGACGCGGACGGTGCCGCCGGTGCGGTGGCGGAAGCCCTCCAGGATCTCGATGGTGGTGGTCTTGCCGGCGCCGTTGGGGCCGAGCACCCCGTAGACCTCGCCGCGGCGGACCTCCAGGTCGACGGAGTCCACGGCGACGCGGGCGCCGTAGGCCTTGTGCAGCCCGCGGACCTCGACGGCGAGCTCCGGGTCGCCGGAGCCGGTGGTGCGGCCGGAGCCGGAGTCGGGGCCGGAGCCGAAGGAGCCGTGGTCGGAGTCGGAGTCGGGCCAGGTCATCGGGGTCACGCCGCCGCCTTCCTGCCGGACGCGCGGTCCAGGCGCTCGCGCCAGCTCTCGCCGTACACCTCGTCGACGGTCTCGGCGACGGCGAAGCACAGGTAGTAGCGCTGGACGGGGGTGACGCCGAGCAGCGGGAGCCGGCTGTAGAAGAGGTTGATGAGCACCCGGTACGAGGCGAACCAGGCCGGGGTGTCGTCCGTCAGCCGGCTCTCGGCGACGGTCGCGTGGAACGCGCTGCGGCCCTCGCCCGCCGGTCCGGTCGCCCCGGGCGGGCGGGTGCTCTCGCGGTCGAGGGCGGGCGCGAGTTCGTCGAGCAGGGCGGCACTGAGGTCGCCCCGGTCGGCGAGGGTGTCGAAGACGCCCATGCCGTACGCGAACGCGGCCCGCCACTCGGATGCGGCGGCGCTCTCGCCGCCGTCGCGGGCACGCTCGACGAGTGCGCGCAGCGAGGGCGCGTCGGCGGCCAGCCTGCGGCGGAAGGAGGGGCGGGGGTCCTTGGTGGCGCCCGCCCAGTGCAGGAAGGCCTCGGCGTGGGAGCGCAGCGAGAACACCCCGTACGCGGGACCGCCGGGGTGGGCCGTGCACAGGGCGGTGAAGGCCTCGGCGAGCGCCGTCACGGGTACGGCCGCGCCGGGGCCGTCGGCGAGGCCGAGCAGCCGGGCCAGCGGGGCGGACATCCGGGTCAGGGCGAGTTCGCGCGCGCCTTCGAGGGCTTCGGGGCGGCGCGGACCGGGCGGTGTGTCGAGCCACTGGAGGGTGCCGCGCGGGTGCAGAGGAAGGTAAGGGGGCTCGACGCGTTCCAGCCGGCCCAGTTCTCGGGCCTGCGCGAGGTACTGTTCCCCGGTCATCGGGTCGGGGAGTTCACCGGTACGCCAGTCGATGTTCCGGGATATCTCCTCCCACGGAATGCCTTTCGGGCCGCGCGCGATCAGGTCGATGTGCGGGCCGTGTTTCCAGCCCCGGCCCAGATAGGCGACGGAAGCGTTGTGCTCGATCCGCAGGGATCGCAGTACCGGCACCATCACCCGGGAAATCCAGTGGGGAGCGATCGGTGATTGCGCATGAAAGCGCAGGCCGATCGTGCGCTCGTTCGGGGCGCTTCGCATGTCTGTCACCTCTCGTTCGCCGGGCAGGCGCCCGCCCACCGCCGGAGGCGACGGGGGGCGGGGCGCCTTGCTCAGGTGTTCCTGAGTCCTGGGTCCTTCGTCAGCAGCAGGACGAGGAGGAGGACGAGGAGCAGCACAGCCAGTCACCGCTGGAGGCGCCCATCTCGGGGAGGGCGACGCCGTCGGCCACGTCGAGGACCTCCAGCTCCTCCAGCTCGAAGGAAGCGAAGTCCTCGGTGCCCAGGTTCTTGTCCATGTGAATTCCTTTTCACTGTTTCTCGTTTCCAGCCGGTCGGCCGGACGAGAAGAATCATGGCCGGATCGATTCGTTCTCCGCCAGAGTTCCGGCATTCCCCCTGACAGGGGTCACGCCGCTCCGTGACATTCGTCATGCGGGGCTTACGCGTACGCGCGCGCCTTGACAGAGTGCGTTTCCGGAACGGGGCCTGGAATGACATCTGTCACGACCTGGCGTGATCCGTGTCAGCACCCCGCCCGAATTCCTTGTACGGGCCTTTCCCGCGGGTGAGCATGCGGGAGACCCGTCTTCACAGGGAACGGAATGGCGTGACCGGACGATCCACTACGCAGGGGCACTACGTCGCCCGGATGCTCGACGCATTCGCCCGGGCTCCCGGGGAACCCCGCATCCACTGGCGGGCCGGCTCCCTCGACGGGGCCGCCCTCATCCGGTCCGTGCACCGGGCCCGCGCGGCACTGCGCGCGGCGGGCGCGGGCGGCGGCTCGACGGTGGGGATCCTCACCGGGGCCAACCACCCGCTGACGTTCACCGCCCGGTACGCGGCCCACCTGCTGGGCGCCACCGTCGTGTACGTCCGCTCCACCAACCCCGGTTCGGACCTGGCGCTCCCGGCGGCCGAACAGGCCGCGCTCCTGGCCGAGTGCGGGGCCGGCGTCCTGGCCGTGGACCCGGCGCACGCCGGGCGCGGCGCCGAGCTCGCCCGGCTGCTGCCGGGGCCACTGGCCGTCACCGTGCTGGACCCGGCCGGTCCCGACACCGGGCACGACACCGGGTACGACACCGGCCCGGGCCCGGCCGGGGCCGCGCACGACTCCGGTCCCGGCCCCGAAGCGCTCACCCCCGACTGCGCGGTGATCACGTACACCAGCGGGAGCAGCGGCCGCCCCAAGGGCGTGCGGCAGTCCTTCGCCGCCTGGAACGGGCTCGTGCTCCTCGACTCGGCCTGGCTGGAGGCGCGGCCGCCCGAGCGGATGCTGGTCGTCACCCCGACGAGCCACACCGTCGCCGTCATGGCGGACGTGGTCCTCGCCTCGGGCGGCTCCCTCGTCGTCCACGAGGGCTTCGACGCCGCCGGCGTGCTCGCGGCCTTCGGGGCGGAGCGGATCACCCGCACCTACCTGACCGTGCCCCAGCTGTACCGGCTGATCGACCACCCCGACGTGACCCGGGCCCGCCTCGGCACGCTGCGCCAGCTCGTCTACAGCGGCTGCGCCGCCTCACCGGCCCGGCTGGCCGAGGCCTTCCGCGTGTTCGGCCCCTCGCTGGTGCAGTGCTACGGCTCCACCGAGGCGGGCCGGATCACGGTGCTGGACCAGCTCGACCACTTCGAGGAGGAGCTGCGCTCCAGCGTGGGCCGGCCCTTCCCCGGGGTGGAGGTGCGCATCGCCGCCCCCGGCTCCGTCGAGGAGGTCCCGTACGGCGCCACCGGGGAGGTCCTGGTGCGCTCCCCGCACGTGATGAGCGGCTACCAGGGTGCGCCCGCCGGGAGCGCGGAGGTCCTGCGGGACGGCTGGCTGCGCACCGGGGACCTCGGGTACCGGGACGCGTACGGCTACCTGCACCTGGTGGACCGGATCGGACGGGTCGTCAAGGCGGCCGGGGTGAAGGTCCGTCCCGCCGAGGTGGAACGGGCCCTGCTCACCCATCCCGCCGTCGCCGACTGCGCGGTGTTCGGGCTGCCGGACCCCGTCGCCGGCGAGGCCGTGCACGCGGCCGTGGTGCTCCGCGTCCCCTGCGGGCCGCAGGACCTGGGCCGGCACGTCGCCTCGGTCCTCTCCCCCGCCCACGTACCCGGGCGGATCACCTTCCGGCCCGAACTCCCCCTGACCGACTCCGGAAAACCCGACCTGCGGCGCCTGCGGGACGCGGCGCTCTCCGGCGAGTCCTCGACCTCCGAAGAAAGCGAGCTGTCATCGTGACCGTTTCCACCGTGAACCACCAGTCCCACCTGGCGTTCTTCGCCGACCGTGCCGCCGTGCCCGACGCCGGCAAGCGGGAGTTCCTGGAGATCGGCCGCCGGGCCGGGCGCTTCCCCAGCGCCGTCACCGGCGGCGGCTCCGGCGGCGGCACCCGGGAGGACGCTGTCGAGATCAGCGTCTGGTGCAGCAACGACTACCTCGGAATGGGCCAGCAGCCGAAGGTCATGGCGGCGATGCGGGAGGCCCTGGACCGGTTCGGCGCCGGCTCCGGCGGCTCGCGCAACATCGGCGGCACCAACCACGTGCACGTGCGGCTGGAGGAGGAACTCGCGGCCCTGCACGGCAAGGAAGCGGCCCTGCTGTTCACCTCGGGCTACACCGCGAACGACGGCGCCCTCACGGTGATCGCCGGCGCGGTCCCGGACTGCGTGGTCTTCTCGGACGAGCTGAACCACGCCTCCGTCATCGACGGGCTGCGGCACAGCGGCGCCGCCAAGCGGATCTTCCGCCACAACGACACCGCCCACCTGGAGGAGCTGATCGCGGCCGAGCCCGCGGAGCGGCCCAAGCTGATCGTGCTGGAGTCCGTGTACTCGATGTCCGGCGACGTCGCGCCGCTCCGCGAAGTCACCGCGATCGCCCGGAAGTACGGGGCGACGGTCTTCCTCGACGAGGTCCACGCGGTCGGCATGTACGGGCCGCGCGGCGCGGGCATCGCGGCCCGGGAGGGCCTGGCCGACGACATCGACGTGGTCATGGGCACCCTCGGCAAGGGCTTCGGCACCGCCGGCGGCTACATCGCGGGCCCGGCGGCCCTCGTGGACGCCGTACGGACCCTGTCCCGGCCGTTCGTGTTCACCACCTCGCTGCCCCCCGCGGTCGCGGCGGGCGCGCTGGCCGCCGTACGCCACCTCGTGGACTCGGAGGCCGAGCGGACCGCGCTGCACCGCAACGCCGGCCTGCTGCACCGGCTGCTGCGGGAGAAGGGCATACCCTTCCTCTCCGACCAGTCGCACATCGTGTCCGTGCTGATCGGCGAGGACGCGGCCTGCAAGGAGGCCTCGGCGCTGCTGCTGGAGCGCTACGGGATCTACGTGCAGGCGATCAACGCCCCGAGCGTGCGCACCGGCGAGGAGATCCTGCGGATCGCACCCGGCGCGGTGCACCGCGCGGCCGAGGTGGAGAAGTTCGCGGAGGCCCTGGACTCGGTCTGGCTGGAGCTCGGCCTGCCGCGGACCGCGGGATGAGCACCGCCGGCCGTTCCTCGGTGGCGTCCGTGCTGGCCGCGTCGGCGGCCCGGCGGCCCGGGCATCCCGCGCTCGTCTTCGGCGGCGAGGTCCACACGTACGCCGCCCTGTGGGCGGACGCCCGCCGGTACGCGGCGGCGCTGCGCGCGCACGGGCTGGGGCCCGGCGACAGGGTGGCGCTGCTGCTGCCCAACACGCCGGTCTTCCCGGCGGCCTACTACGGGGCGCTGGCGCTGGGCTGCGTCGTCGTACCGGTCCACGAGCACTCCCGGGCCCCCGAGATCGGGCACGTGCTGCGGGACTCCGGGGCCAGGGCGCTGGTCTGCGCCGGCCCCCTGCTGCCGGAGGCGGCCGGGGCGGCGCGGGCCGCCGGGACCGCGCTGCTCACCGTCGACGCCGACGGGGAGCCGGCCGCCGCGGGCCTGCCCGCCCTGGACCGGGAGGCGCGGCGGTCGGAACCGGTCGCCGGGCCGGTCCCGCGTGCTGCGGAGGACCTCGCGGTGGTGCTCTACACCTCCGGTACGACGGGCACCCCGAAGGGCGTGATGCTCACGCACGGCAGCGTGCTGGCGAACATCACCACGACCGCCCGCACCCCGTTCGCGTTCGACGGCCGGGACGTGCTGCTGGGCGCGCTGCCGCTGTCCCACACCTTCGGCCAGATCTGCGGGATGGGCGTGTGCTTCCACTCCGGGGCCACCCTCGTCCTGATGCCCCGCTTCGGCGGGGCCCGGGCGCTGGACCTGATGGTCACCCACGGCTGCACGGTGGTGATGGGTGTGCCGACGATGTACCACGCCCTGCTGGAGGCGGCGGCCCGCGATCCGCGCCGGCCGCCGCTGGAGCGCGCCTACTCGGGCGGTTCCTCCCTGCCCCCGGCGGTGCTGCGGCGGGTCGAGGAGGTGCTGGGCGCCCCCGTGTACGAGGGCTACGGGCTGACCGAGACCTCGCCCAGCGTCAGTTACAACCAGCCGGGGCTGCCGCGCCGGGCGGGGACCGTCGGGCTGCCGATCCCCGGGGTCGAGGTCGGCATCGCCGCCGCCGGGGAGGGCCCGGTGCGGCTGCTGGCGGCGGGCGAGCGCGGGGAGATCGTCGTACGCGGCCACAACCTGATGGCCGGCTACCTGGGCCGCCCGGAGGCCACCGCCGAGGTGCTGGTGGAGGGCTGGCTGCGGACCGGGGACATCGGGTCGCGGGACGAGGACGGCTACCTGCGCGTCCTGGACCGCAAGAAGGACGTCGTCATCCGCGGCGGCTACAACGTCTACCCGCGCGAGGTGGAGGAAGTCCTCCTGGACCATCCGGCGGTGGCCCAGGCCGCCGTCGTCGGCGTCCCGCACGAGGTGCTCGGCGAGGAGGTCTGCGCGGTCCTGCGGCCGGCGCCGGGCGTCCGGCCCGGCGCCGGCCTGGCCGAGGAGATCACCGCGTGGAGCGGCCGGCGGCTGGCCCGCCACAAGTACCCGCGCCGGATCGCTTTCACCGAGGCCTTCCCGGTGGGACCCACCGGGAAGGTCCTCAAGGCCGAACTGGCCGGTCTCTTCCGCTAGCCGGGCTGCCCCGGCCCCCGTGGGACGGACCGGTGCGTACGCTGCGAGAAGATGTAGAACCCACGTACATCAGGAGGAAGCACCCGTGGAAAAGACCACCCCCCGCCCCGTCTTCCGCACCCGGCGGGAGCAGCTCCGCAACGGCGGCAGGGGAGCGCTGATCGGCACGGCCTTCGGGCTGATGTGGTTCTCCCTCGGCCAGCCGGCCGTCGGCGGCGCGGCCCGGCCCGCCGTACTGGCCGGCGGTCTGGTCCTGCTGGCCGCGAGCGCGGCCGCGGTGGTACGCCTCTTCCTGCTGGCGCGGCGCACCCCGGCCGGGGAGAAGGGCCTCCCGGTGAAGCCCGCGCCCGCCGGCGGGCCGAAGTTCATCACCGTGGTGATCGTCCAGGCCGTCGCCCTCGGGGTGGGCAACGGCTTCATACGCAACTCCCTGCACCGGCCGGAGCTCATGCTGACCTGGTCGGCACTGGTGGTCGGGGCGCACTTCTTCCCGATGGCCCGGAGCCTGAGCGCCCCGGTGCTGCGGGTGGTCGGCACCGCGATGATCGCCACCGTCGGCCTCGCGGCCCTGGCCACGCTGCTGCCGGGGGCGACCGAGACCGTCTGGCAGAGCGTGCCGGGCATCGGCTGCGCGGCCGTGCTGTGGGCGGCCGGAGCGGTCACGGGCCTGCGGGCGGGCCGCAAGGCGTAACTCCCGCCGGGGAGAAGCCGGGACGGCGGACGGCGGACGGAGCACGCCGTATCGGCGGACGGCGCCCGGAACACGGCGGAACGGCGGAACGGAACACGGCGAAGGACGCCCGGGAATCCCGGGCGCCCTTCGCCGTGTTCGCCGTGTTCGCCGTCGCGGACCCTGCCGGCCGTCACGGCACGTGCCCGGCGCGGCCTCAGATCCAGCCCTGTTCGACGGCGATGCGGGCCGCGTCGAAGCGGTTGCGGCCGCCGAGCTTCTTGATGGAGGCGGAGGCGACGTTGCGTACGGTGCCGGCCGCCAGGTAGAGCTCCGCCGCGATCTCCTTGACGGTGGCCCCGCCCGCCGTGAGCCGCAGCACCTGCGACTCCCGGGCGCTCAGCGGGACCTCGGCGCCGAGGCCGCCCATGACCCCGCTCGCCAGCGACGGGGCCATCGTGACGCAGCCGGCCGCCACGCCCTTGAGGGTGGCGATGAGCCGGGGCAGGCCCGTGTCCGTCGGGACGATGCCGTGCACTCCGGCGGCCATGGCCCGCCCCACCACCGCAGGGCGATTTCCGGCCATCATCAAAACGATTCCGCAGGCGGGCACTCGGGCCCGTACCGCCGATGCGAGACGCAGTACGTCATCGCGCACCGGTGTTTCCTCCAGCAGAACGACATCGGGCGAATGCCGGTGAACAAGTGATAGGACCTGCTGGGGCTCGGTTCCCGCAGCGACGACCTCTATGCCGCCGGCCGACCGGAGGGCCTCGACAAGAGCCTCCAGAAAGAGAATCCGGCCGCCGCCGACAATGACGCTGATAGCCATGGTGAATCCCCTGAATGAACCGCGGGACCGTGTTCTACCGTTCGGCTTCCACGGTCCAGCCACTGAGCTGTTGGGTTATCTCCAGTGCCCGGCGGCAAATGCTGTCGCCTGACGCCGGCGGTTCCAGTGCATCGGAAACCGTTTGGAAGAGGACGAGCTCGACGTGCCCGTCGGAGGGACGGACCGCCACGTGCTCCAGACCGTCCGAAGGGATGGCCACGGCCCGCAGCAACGAGGCGAGGAGCAACGGATCCGGCTGGTCGGCCGTCCCGCCGGACGGTGCGCGCAGGGAAACCGCGGTCATAAGCATGGCGGTCGACTAATCCCAGTTCAGGTTGTACGCGACGGCGCGGGCGCTCTCCAGCGGAGCGTCCGAGTCCGCTGCGACGACGTCCCAGTCGAGGTGGGACAGGCCGGAGGCGGCGACCTTGATTTCCTGCTCCTGCTGGACATGTGCGGCCCCGGAGACGAGGAGACCGGCGGCCAGCGCGGCCAGCGCGGCCATGGAAGCGGCACCGGAAACACGACGGAAGTACTGCATGGTGGTTTCCCCCTGGAAAAGCGTTCGTAAAGCGGGAGTCATGCCGGGCGTTCGACGCCGGGCGCTCCTTCGTTCTGCGTCCAGCTTGCTTTACGGAAGACCTCAAGCGGAAGCCGATCCGCTGGCAGGAAGAACCACGTGGCAGGTCGGTGCCAACTTCTCCCCGAACCGCCCCCCGCGCTGGCGACCGGGCCGCGCGGTCTCATATGTTGGCCACTTCGGCGCGGCGCTCGGCAAGAAGAGCGCGCGGGGGACCGAACGGGGAACGACAATGCTCGAACTACTGGGGCTGGACGCACAGACAGCCGACGTCTACCAACTGATGCTGGCCAATCACGCGTGGGGCGTGAGCGAACTGGCGCGCCGCCTGAAGGTGGCGCCGGCCGACATCCGCGCCTCCCTGGAGAAGCTCACCGACCTGAAGCTCCTGCACCGCTCGCCGGTGGGCAACGAACTCCAGCCCAGCGACCCGGCCCGGGGCCTGCGGGAACTCCTCAACCAGCGCAAACGCGAGCTGGAGGACCGGCGGGAGGCCGTCGCCCGCTGCGAGGCCGACATGGCGGCCGTGCTCAGCACCTACACCGAGCTGTACACGGGTCAGCCCCAGCGCGTCGCCCAGCAGTTCCTGGGGGTGGAGTCGGTGCAGCACCGGATACGCGAACTGGCCACGGGGGCGGCCTCGGAGTGCCTGACCTTCAACCCGGGCGGGGCCCAGTCCCGCGGCAGCCTGGAGGCCAGCAAGCCCCTCGACCGCGAGACCATCGACCGGGGTGTCCGGATGCGGACGGTCTACCTTGACAGCGTCCGCAACGACGCCGTCACCCGCGAGTACGCGGAGTGGCTCACCGATCTCGGCGGCGAGGTGCGCACCGTCCCCTCGCTGCCCGTACGGATGCTGATCTTCGACCGGAGGACCGTCATCGTGCCGGCCGACCCGGAGAACACCCGCAAGGGAGCGGTGGAGCTGACCGAACCCGGCGTGGTGGTCGGCCTCGCCGGGCTCTTCGACCAGATCTGGGAGTCGGCCGCGCCCCTGGGGACGCGCCAGGACCGCGACGACCGCGGCCTGACCCGCCAGGAGAAGGAACTGCTGAAGCTGCTGGGCAGCGGGCTCACCGACGAGGCCGCCGGACGCCAACTGGGCCTGTCCCTGCGCACGGTGCGCCGGATGATGGCCGAGCTGATGAAGCGCCTCGGCGCGGGCAGCCGCTTCGAGGCGGGCCTGCGGGCGGCGCAGCGCGAGTGGATCTAGGAGCGCCGCACCGCTCGCGGGCCCGCCCCGCGTCAGGGTCGCCCGTCAGGGCGCTCCGTCAGGGGCGCTCCGTCAGGGGCGCTCGTACTCCTTGACGGTGATGGCGTTGGCCGCCCGGTGGATCGGCTCCAGGACCTTCGCCATCATCCGCTCCTTGCCCGGCAGCCGGTTCATCAGCGCCAGCACCCTCAGCTGGATCCGGACCTGGCCGCTGCTCCGCATCACCATGCGCTTGACGTTGGCCGGGCCGAGCTTCTGGTTCGCCTCCACGAAGGGCCGCATCAGGTCCTCGTACGCGGCGAAGGCGGCCTCGTGGCCGCCCCCGGCGGCGGCGAGCTCGCCGGCCAGTACGTAGCCTCCGACCAGGGCCAGGCTGGTGCCCTGGCCGGAGGCCGGTGAGGCGCAGTACGCCGCGTCGCCGACGAGTACGGTCCGCCCCCGCGACCAGCGGTCCATCCGGACCTGGCTGAGGGAGTCGAAGTAGAAGTCGGGCGCGTCCGCGAGCCCCTCCAGCAGCCGGGGCACCTCCCAGCCCTCGCCCGCGTAGGCCTCGGCCAGCAGCCGCTTCTGCGCGCCGGGGTCGCGGCGGTCGTACTCCAGCGGGCCGGAGGCGAAGAGGAACATCGCCTTCGCGCCGGTGTCCTTGGCGGTGCTGTAGGTGAGCGCCGTCCGGTTCGGGGAGACGTACGTCAGCTCCCACCGGTCGAGGTCGAGGTGGTTGGGGACGCTGTAGATCGAGACGTAGTAGCCCAGGTCGTGGACGAAACGTTCCTCCGGGCCGAAGGCCAGCGCCCGGGTGGGGGAGTGCAGCCCGTCCGCGCCGACCACCAGGTCGAACACCCGGCGCTCGCCGCTCTCGAAGACGGCCTCGATCCCGTCGGCCCCTTCCTCCAGGGAGGCCACCGAGTCGTCGAAGAGGTAGTCGGCCTCCCCCTTGGTGAGGTCGTACAGGATGCGGTTCAGGTCGCCGCGCAGGATCTCGGCGTCCTCCCCCGCCCGCCCGCCGAAGGTGTCCCCGTCCATGCTCGCCACCCGCTTGCCGGTGGCGGTGACGATGGAACCGCCCCGGACGTCGGTGCGTTCGCGGCGGACCTCCTCCATGACGCCCATCCGCTTGACGACTTCCAGCGCCGCGCCCCGGACGTCGATCTTGTACCCGCCCTCGCGGAGGGCGGGCGCCCGCTCCACCACCGTGGGCCGGAATCCGTGCCTCACCAGCCAATAGGCCAGCGTGGTGCCCGCGATGCCCGCGCCGGACACCAGCACGCGCCGGTTCTTCACCTGTTCCATGGAACCCCCGATCGGCCGACCGCAGCCCGCCGGTCGTCGGCGACCGGCGGCACGCCCCGTGTGCGGCAGGGCGCCTGGACCCTATGCTCCGAAGAGCCGTTCCGGCCACGGGTTCGGCCAAATCAAGACGCTCAATTGCGGTTCAGCAGCGAGGGGTTGAGCCGCGCGAAGCCCTCCTGGCGCTCGTACGGGAAGTACGGGTACGGCGCCGGCCGGTGGCTGGCGGCGTCGAGCCGGGCGACCTGCCCGGCGCTCAGCTCCCAGCCGACGGCGCCGATGTTCTGCCGCAGCTGCTCCTCGTTGCGGGCGCCGACGAGGACCGTCGAGACGGTCGGGCGGCGCAGCAGCCAGTTGATCGCCACCTGGGGGATGGTCCGGCCGGTCTCCTCCGCGATCTCGTCGAGGGCGTCCACCACGTCGTACAGGTACGCGTCCTCCACCGGCGGGCCGTAGTCGGCGGTCTCGTGCAGCCGGCTGCCGGCCGGCAGCGGACGGCCGCGGCGGAGCCTGCCGGTGAGGCGGCCCCAGCCCAGGGGGCTCCACACCATCGCGCCGACGCCCTGGTCGTGGCCGAGCGGCATCAGCTCCCACTCGTAGTCGCGGCCGACGAGGGAGTAGTAGACCTGGTGGGCCGCGTAGCGGGGGAAGCCGTGCCGGTCGGCGGCGGAGAGGGACTTCATCAGCTGCCAGCCCGCGAAGTTGGAGACGCCGACGTAGCGGACCTTTCCGGAGCGGACGAGCTGGTCGAGGGTGGCCAGCACCTCCTCGACGGGGGTGGCGGCGTCGAAGCCGTGCAGCTGGAAGAGGTCGATGCGGTCGGTGCCGAGCCGGCGCAGGGCGCCCTCGACCGCGCCGATCAGGCGGGAGCGGGAGGTGCCGTACTCGCCGGGGCCGTCGCCGGTGGGCAGGCCCGCCTTGGTGGAGATGAGGACCTGGTCGCGCCGGCCCTTGACGGCCCGGCCGAGGACCTCCTCCGAGGCACCGGCCGAGTAGACGTCGGCGGTGTCGAAGAGGGTGATGCCCGCCTCCAGGCAGATGTCGACGAGCCGACGCGCCTCCTGGGCGTCCGTGCTGCCCCAGGCGCCGAAGACGGGGCCGCTGCCGCCGAAGGTGCCGGCTCCGAAGCCGAGGGCTGGGACCTTGAGGCCGGACGAACCGAGCTGCCTGTATTCCATGACGGACTCCTCCCGGTGAGCGGTAATGGCACCGCAGACCCTTTAAGGTGATCCCAACGTAACAGCCGAAGGCCGCTAATGGAACCAGGGAACCGTTATGACGTTGCCGAGCGATGCCGCAGGAGCAGGGGACACGGGAGACGTGTCCGCCGAGCCGGGGACCGTGCGCCCCGGGGGCCGGACGGCCCGGGTACGGGCCGCCGTGCTGGAGGCGGCCGGCGACATGCTCGCCGAGCAGGGCTTCCACGGGCTGGACCTCGCCGAGGTCGCCCGGCGGGCCGAGGTCGGCAAGACCACCGTCTACCGGCGCTGGGGCACCGTGGCCGGCCTGGTCGCCGACCTGCTGACGGACATGGCCGAGCAGTCGCTCCCGCGCACCGCCACCGGCTCACTGGAGCAGGACCTGCTCGCCAACGCAGAGCTCGTCCGGCGCACCCTGTCCGACCCGCGCCAGGGCCCCCTGTTCAAGGCCGTCATCGCCGCCGCCACGGGCGACGCCCGGACGGCCGAGGCCCTGCACCGCTTCTACGAGGTCCGGGTCGCGGAATGGGCGCCCTGCGTCCAGGAGGCCGTCGCCCGGGGCGAGTTGCCCGAGGGCACCGACGCCGCCGAGGTGGTGCGGGCCGTCTCCGCCCCGCTGTACTACCGGCTGCTGACCACGGACGCCCCGCTGGACGAGGCCGCGGCCCGGCGGGCGGCCGGGGCGGCGGTGGCGGCGGCCCGCGCGGGGGCCTTCGTACGGACCCCGTAGGAGGCCCCGGCGACGATTGTCAGCCTGCGCCGGTGGGACGGGACATCACCGTGGTCTTCGCCGGCACCACCGGCACCACCGGCACCTACGCGTGGCACTTCTGGCCGGCCGGGACCTTCCGGGGCGTCACCGGGCTGATGCGCGAGGGGCGGGATCGTCACCGGGGCCGCCGCCCGGAGCTGGGGGCTGATCGGGCTCCCGTACGGAGGCCGGTCCGGCAGGCGGCCGGCAGGCGCCCTCAGGTGCGGAAAGGCGCCCTCAGGTGCGGTCGACGAAGACGCTGGTGGACTTCACGCGGGCGGTGGCGCGCATGCCGACCTCCAGGCCCAGCTCCTCCACCGCCTCCCGGGTCAGCAGCGACACCACCCGGTGCGGGCCCGCCTGGATCTCCACCTGCGCGCCGACCGAGCCCAGCCGGATACCGGTCACGATGCCCGGGAAGGCGTTGCGCGCCGAGGTGTACGGGGCGTCCTCGTCCTCCCCCGCCTCCTGCGCGACCTCCACGCAGAACGCCGCCAGGTCCGGCCCGTCGACGATCCTCCGGTTACCCTCGCGCCGCGTCGGGAAGCGGCCGGCGTCCGCCCAGCGGCGGGCGGTGTCACTGCTGACGCCGAGCAGCCGGGCTGCCTGTCCGATCGTGTAGGACTCCATGCACCGCAGCGTAGGGGCTGCCCGGCCGCCGCGGCGGGGCCGGTGACCAGCACTTTCACCGTGGTGGCGGTTTCACGTGAAACATCGCGGAGGGAAAAGCGGGGGTATCGACGGTTAGGGCCGGGTATATCCCCATGGACGGTGACGGCCCCAATCTCGCATGACCCCTGCCCGCGACCCGGGACCACCCGCCGGAGGAGCGCAGAGCGATGGAGCGTACCGAGCTCGAACACGACGACCGGAACGGAAGCACCGACCGCACGGAAAGCACCCCTGACCGTTCCGGCCACACCGACCACCTGGACGCGGCCACCCTGGAGGCCAGGGCCCTTTCCACGGCCTTGTTCCACCGGCTTGCGGAGCTGGACGAAGGCACGTCCGACTACTCGTACGTCCGCAACACCCTCGTCGAGCTGAACGTCAGCCTCGTGAAGTACGCCGCCCGGCGTTTCCGGGGCCGCAGCGAGCCGATGGAGGACATCGTCCAGGTCGGCACCATCGGCCTGATCAAGGCGATCAACCGGTTCGACCCGGAGCGCGGGGTGGAGTTCACCACCTTCGCGATGCCCACCATCAGCGGAGAGATCAAGCGGTTCTTCCGCGACACGAGCTGGGCGGTCAAGGTTCCCCGCCGGCTCCAGGAGCTGCGCATCGACAGCGCCAAGGCCCACGACGCACTGGAGCAGGGCCTCGGCCGCGAGCCCACCGACGACGAGATGGCGCGGGCGCTGCATGTGACGCCGGAGGAGTTCAGCGAGGGCCGGAAGGCGGCCAGCGCGTACTCCGCGCGCTCCCTGGACGCCCCCGTGCAGGAGGACTCGGAGCGCGACCCGGTCGCGGAGCGGTCCTCGCTCGGCGAGGAGGAGCCCGCGTACGACCGGATCGAGTGCCTGGAGTCCCTCAAGCCCATGCTGGCCGGGCTCCCCGAGCGGGAGCGGGAGCTGCTGTCGCTGCGGTTCGGGCAGGAGCTGACCCAGTCCGAGATCGGGGCCCGGCTGGGCCTGTCCCAGATGCACGTGTCCCGGCTGCTGAACCGCACCCTGACCCAGCTGCGCGGCGGCCTGCTCACCGACGCCTGACCCGCCGCCCGAACCACCGCCCCCGGAGGGCTCGGGGCCTCGTGGCCCGGCGGCTCGGGCGGGCCGGCGGCGCGGGCGGCTCATGCGGGGCGCGAGGCTTAGCGGGCCAGGCTCAGGCGCGAGGCTGAGCGGCCCGGGCTCAGGCGCCGGCCGGGCCGCCGTCCGCCGAGGGGCCGCCGCCGGCGCCGGGGGTACCCGGGGCGGGTGCGGGCACCTCCAGCCAGACCGTCTTGCCCGGGCGGCCGTCCGCCACGGGCTGCGAGCCCCAGCTCTTCGCGAGGCGCTCCAGCAGGATCAGCCCGTGCCCGCCCGGCCGGGAGCGGTCCCGCTCGACCCGGCGCACCGGCGCTTCGGGGCTCCCGTCGCTCACCTCGACCCGCAGCACGCCCGGACTGTGCCGCAGCACGAGCTCGCGCGGGCCGCCGGCGTGCAGGCAGGCGTTGGTGACCACCTCGGAGACCAGCAGGAGCACGTCCTCCTCGGCCTCCGTGCCCTCGGGCCACAGCCAGTCGGTGAGGGCGCGCCTGGTGAAGTCCCGGCACCGGGCCACGACCCCTGCCGTGGCGCCGCCGAGGACCAGCCGCCGCGTCTGCTCCGCCACAGGCTCTCCCGTCTCCGACGCCGCTCCCCCGGCGCCGCACCTACCCCCGGCCGGGACGGACAAATCCCGCGCGGGTTCCACGCTACTGCCGAGTCGGCGGTGGCGGCGTGACGCGCGGCGGTGCGGGGCGCGTCCGGGGCGGGCCACGGCAGGCGGCCTCGAAGGGGCCTCGACAGCGGATCGACGGGCGCCACGAGCGCGGGTCGACGGCGGACGGAAGGCGCTCCGGTGGCGGCCGTGGACCGCCCCCGGAGGGCTGTGCGGGGGCCGTCAACGGCTCCCACCATGGGTTTTCCGCCGTTCTCCCCCGTGGAGCGGCCGGTCCGAGGGACGCTATGCGGGCTTCCCGGACCCGTCGAGGACCCGGCTCGGGATCCGTCAAGTCGCCCGCCCGGGGTGTCGTGACCGAGGCAGCCCGGTGTCCACATCCTGGACAATTACCCTCGATATATGAACGCAGAAGCCGCCGCCCCCGCCGCTGTGAAAGACGCCGTCAAAGAAGCAGACCGGAACCACGTTTTCCATTCCTGGTCGGCGCAGGAGCTCATCGACCCGCTCGCCGTGGCCGGGGCCGAGGGCTCGTACTTCTGGGACTACGACGGCAACCGCTACCTCGACTTCTCCAGCGCGCTTGTCTACACCAACATCGGCTACCAGCACCCCAAGGTGGCCGCCGCCATCGCGGAGCAGGCGAACAGGCTCTGTACCCTCGCCCCCGGCTTCGCCGTGGACGTCCGCTCCGAGGCCGCACGCCTCATCGCCGAGCGCACCCCCGGCGACCTCGACAAGATCTTCTTCACCAACGCCGGCGCCGAAGCCGTCGAGAACGCCGTACGGATGGCCCGGCTGCACACCGGCCGGCCCAAGGTGATGTCCGCGTACCGCTCGTACCACGGCGCGACCACCACCGCGATCAACCTCACCGGCGACGCCCGCCGCTTCGGCAACGACGGGGCGACGGCCGGCGTCGTCCACTTCTGGGGCCCGTTCCTCTACCGCTCGCCCTTCCACGCCACCACCGAGGCGCAGGAGTGCGAGCGCGCCCTGCGCCACCTGGAGGACACGATCGTCTTCGAGGGGCCGCAGTCCATCGCCGCGATCATCCTGGAGACCGTCGGCGGCGCCCCCGGCGTACTCGTGCCCCCGGCCGGCTACCTGAAGGGCGTGCGCGAGCTCTGCGACCGCTACGGCATCGTCTTCATCCTCGACGAGGTCATGGTCGGCTTCGGCCGCACCGGCACGTGGTTCGCCGCCGACCACTGGGACGTCACCCCCGACCTCCTCTGCTTCGCCAAGGGCATCACCAGCGGCTACGTGCCGCTCGGCGGCGTGGCCATCTCCGCCGCGATCGCCGAGACCTTCGCCCGCCGGCCCTACCCGGGCGGTCTGACGTACTCCGGGCACGTGCTGGCCTGCGCCGCCGCCGTCGCGACCGTCAACACCATGGCCGAGGAGGGCATCGTCGAGCAGTCCGCGCGCACGGGCGCCGAGCTGCTGGGCCCGGGCCTGCGCGAGATCGCCGAGCGGCACCCGTCCGTCGGCGAGGTGCGCGGCATGGGCACCTTCTGGGCCCTGGAACTCGTACGGAACGCGGAGACGCGCGAGCCGCTCGTCCCGTACAACGCCTCCGGTGCCGACAACGCGCCGATGGCCGCCTTCGGCGCGGCCCTGAAGAAGGGCGGCCTGTGGCCGCTCCTCGCCGGGAACCGCATCCACGTCGCCCCGCCGTGCAACATCTCGGCCGAGGACGTCGCCAAGGGGCTGGCGATCCTCGACGAGGCCCTGACCGTCACGGATGCGCACATGGCCTGACCTGCGCGGCTGTGCGGTCGCCCAATCCGTGGGTGCGGGTGTTCGGATGATCCGTGCGGTGGTTAACCCGCCGTACACATGCTGCAATCCGTGCAGTACCACTCAGCACCTACGGACCGGGATGCACGTCAGTCCCGGGGCGGTCCTCCGGGGCCGAACGGCGGGGAGCGCCACGCCCTTCCAGGAGGGCGGGCGCTGGACGCCGGGCGTACGGGATCCAGAACAACGGACTCCGTGTTCCCGAGTACCCGAAGGAAGACAGCATGAGCAAGCACGTCCTGGGCCAGAACCAGTACGGCAAGGCCGAGAACCGCATCGTCGTGGTGACCCGCAAGGGCAACGACGGCTCCTGGCACGAGATCCGCGACCTGAACGTGTCCGTCGCCCTGCGCGGTGAGTTCCGTGACGTCCACCTGACCGGCGACAACGCCAACTGCCTGCCGACCGACACCACCAAGAACACGGTGTACGCCTTCGGCAAGGAGCACGGCATCGCCTCCCCCGAGGCCTTCGGCATCCTCCTCGCCAAGCACTTCGTCTCCTCCCAGGCCCCGATCCGCGAGGCGCAGATCCGCATCGAGGAGTTCGCCTGGGAGCGGATCCCCGTCCCGACCCGCAAGGAGCAGCACTCCTTCGTCCGCAAGGGCCAGGAGGTGCGCACCGCGCAGATCACCTACAGCGAGACCACCGGACTCCAGGTCATCTCGGGCCTGAAGGACCTGACGGTGATGAACTCGACCAACTCCGAGTTCCACGGCTTCATCAAGGACAAGTACACGACCCTCCAGGAGGCGTACGACCGCATCCTGGCGACCAAGGTCACCTCCCGCTGGGCGCACTCGGCGCTGGCCGCCGACGACGCCGGGTACGACTGGGACCAGTCGTACAAGAAGGTCCGCAAGCACATGCTGGAGGCCTTCGCGGAGACGTACTCCTACTCGCTCCAGCAGACCCTGAACCAGATGGCCGAGCGGGTGCTCGACAACTGCCCGAAGGTCAACGAGGTGCGCCTCAACCTGCCCAACAAGCACCACTTCCTCGTCGATCTGGAGCCCTTCGGCCTCAAGAACGACAACGAGGTCTACTTCGCCGCGGACCGCATGTACGGCCTGATCGAGGGCACCGTCCACCGTGACGGCGTGCAGCCGGTGATCGCCACGTCCGACTGGATCGTCGCCTGAGGCGGTCGGCCCCTGCCGTTCGGCCCGGACCGCGTCGCGGGGTCCGGGCCGTTCCGCGTGCCCGGCGGTCCGGGGCCCGCTGACTCGGGGCCTGGGCGTCCCGGTGTCCGGGGGGCCCGGGGCCCGGTGTCCCGGCGGGGCCTACCCGGGCTGTCCCACGAGGAGGTTCCAGCGGCCCGCGCGCCCGCTGAGGACCGTCACCGTGTCCGGCCGTACGTCGAGCCGCCAGAAGGCCTCGGCCGGCAGCTCCAGCGCGGCCACCACGGCCGCCCGTACGACGGCCTGCTCGACCACCGCGTGGTGCCGGCCGGGCCCGAGGCCCGCCAGGTGCCTCCCCGTCCGGCGGATCAGCTCCGCCACCGGCTCCCCGCCGCCCGGGGGCGCGTACCCGGGGTCCGTGAGCCAGCGCCGGAGCCCCTCCGGGTCCTCGGCGGCGACCTCCTCCAGGGTCCGCCCCGCCCACTCCCCCATGGCCGGCCCGGCCAGGCCCTCGTGGCCGGGGCACGGCGCCCCGCGGCCGAACCGTCCCTGCCGGGCGGCGGCGTCGAGCGGGGGCGTGGTCAGGTGTACGCGTACGGATGCCATGCGGGGAGCGTAGAGCGCACGCCCAGGGCGTGAAACGGCGGTCACGCGCCGTGGTGTTCAAGCCACGAGCGCGGTACGGTCGCGGACGACAGGCCGAAGGCACGGCGGAAGTACCGGTGGGAATCCGGCACGGTCGCGCCACTGTGAGTCCTCCCGCGGCACCGGGGAGGGAAGTCAGACCCGCCGCCTTCGAACAGAGCACCACTGACCGGGACGCGTGTTCCCCCTGGAGGTTCTGCAATGGCCCACACCGCCGCGCCCGCACCGGCCCCCGCCGCCCTCGCCCCCATCTCCCTCTCGGCGCTGGCCCCCTGGGCCGCCTTCGCCGCGGTCCTGGCCCTCGTCCTGCTGTACTTCGTCGGCATCGAGCAGGGCGCCACGGCCGTCTTCCAGGGCGAGACCGTCCACGAGTGGCTGCACGACGGCCGCCACCTGCTCGGTTTCCCCTGCCACTGACCCCTCTGATCACCCACACGATCACCCGAGGGGTTCCCGCGTGAACAACGTCTCCCCCCGTGCCCTGCTGGTGCGGGGCATGCTGGCCGGCCTGCTCGCGGGCGTCGCCGCCTTCCTCGTCGCGTACCTGCTCGGCGAGTCCAAGGTGGACGCGGCGATCGCCATCGAGGAGGCCGGCGCGACCGCCACCGGGCACCACCACGGCGACGAACCGCCGGTGAGCCGGGCCCTCCAGGCCACGGCCGGCCTCGGCACCGGCGTCCTGCTCTACGGGGTCGCGCTCGGCGGCATCGCCGCGCTCGTCTACTGCTTCGCCCTGGGCCGGATCGGGCGCTTCGGCGCCCGGGCCACGGCGGCCCTGGTCACGGGCGGCCTGTTCGTCACCGTGACCCTGGTGCCGTTCTTCAAGTACCCCGCCAATCCGCCCGCCGTCGGGGACCCCGACACGGCCGCCCGGCGGACCGCCCTCTACCTGATGATGATCGCCCTGAGCCTGCTGCTGGCGGCGGGCGCACTGATCCTGGGCCGGCGGCTGGCGCCGCGCCTGGGCCACTGGAACGCCTCGGTCACGGCCTCGCTGGTCTTCGTGGCCGCGGTGGGCGTCGCGTACGCGGTGCTGCCCGGGACCAACGAGGTGCCGGCGGGCTTCCCCGCCGCGCTGCTCTGGGAGTTCCGTCTCGCGTCGCTGGCCATCCAGGCGGCACTGTGGACGACTTTCGGCCTGGCCTTCGGTTTTCTAGCCGAACGCGCTCTTGCCCCTGCGGCCACACCCAAGGAGGCTGTACAGCCGACGAGTTGAGCGCGACACACCTGTTGCGCGTGTGACGGGTGTGGAGGTGGGATCCGGCGATGCGGTCCGCGATCCGGGAATGGCGCGGCTGGACCGGCGCCGCGCCGTTCTGGCTGAACTCGGTACTGCTGCTCCTGGCCCCCTTCACCGCCGTCACCCTCCTCGCCCAGATCGGCGTCATAGGCTCCCTGGCCGCCCTCGGCGGACTGGCGCGCCAGCTGTGGTTCGGGGACTACGGCCACTCCGCGATGCACCTCGCCGCCGCCCTCATGGGGGTGGCGACGGTGGCGGTGGTGGTCGGCTGACCTGCCCTTCCCTCCGCCTCCCCCGCCCTGATCGATCTTGGTGCGGGGGAGAATGACGTTTCGGACGGACCGGGGGGCTGGTGTGGAGTCAGGGCGGGACATACCCGAGGAGTATCTGGACGGGTACCTGCGCATGCTCGCGGAAGCCTCGGCCACCGGCCGGCCCCCCGGCCGCGAACAGCTCGACGCCCGCCGCGCGCTCGGCGAGCGGGCCGCCGGGGCCGGGTACGGACTGCGCGGCCTCATCGGCGCCCACCTCGCCGCCACCCGCGCCGCGATCGCCGGCCACCCCGCCCCCGACCCCGTGCTGGCGGCGGCCGAACAGGCCGTGGACGCCTTCGCCGAGGGGTACGAGCGGGCCCCCGGGCACCCCGGCCGCCAGGAGGGGCTGGCCCGGAGGGAGTTCGTCGACGACCTCCTGCTCGGCGGCTGCGACCCCGCCCGCCTCGGCGAACGCGCCGCCCGCTTCGGACTCCGCCCGGCGCGGCCGCACGCGGTGGCCGTCGCTGACGGCCCCGGGTCCTGCCGGGACGGCGGCCCCGAACAGCTCCGGCTGGCGGCGGCCCTGACCGCGCGCTTCGGGGACGGGCGGTTCCTGCTCGCCACCAAGGACGGCCGGCTCGTCTGCGTGGCACCGGGCGACCAGGACGACGTACTCGCCGAGTTCGCGCGGCTGGCGTACGCGGACCCCGGCGGCCGCCGGCCCGTCGCGGTCGGGCGCCCGCACCCGGGCGCGGAGGGGGCCGCCGCCTCGTACCGGGAGGCCCTGGACGCGCTCGGCCTCGCGGACCGGCTCGGCCTCGAAGGGCCGCTGCTGCGCGCCGCCGACCTGCTGGTCTTCCCGGTGCTGATCCGCGACCGGGCGGCGATGGCCGAGCTGGTGCTGACCGCCCTGGGCCCGCTGCGGGCCGGACGGGGCGGGGCCGTACCCCTGCTGGAGACCCTGACCGCGTACTTCGACTCGGGGTGCGTGGCGGCGGAGGCGGCCCGGCGGCTGGACCTGAGCGTGCGGGCGCTGACCTACCGGCTGGAGCGGATCCACCGGCTGACCGGGACCGACCCCGGGGATCCCGTGCGGCGGTACACCCTCCAGACGGCCGTGATCGGAGCCCGGCTGCTGGACTGGCCGGCCCGCCCGCTGTAGACGGCGGGGCGGCGGCGCAGCGGGGACGGCGCGCGGGGGGCGGCGCAGCGGGGACGCCGCGCAGGGGGCGTGTGCGGGCGACGCGGCGGCGTGCCGGGGCGCGTGCCGGCGGGCCGCTCGCTCCTCACCCGTTCGGGGGTAGCGGCCCGATCGGACGTGTACGGCCGATGCACCCGTCGCCAACTGGGAGGAAACGACCGGTGCGGTGCGGGGAACGCATGACGCGCCGTCATTTCCGGTGCGGGCGGCGATGTGCGGACGTACGGGGAGCGGTCCACTGCTCCCAGGAACCGGCCGCCCGAGCCGGACAGGAGGAATGCCATGTCCCGCGCCCAGTGGGCCGTCGCCGCGCTGACGGTCACTCTGCTCTGCACCGGTGTAGGTCTGTTGCGCGGCAGCGCGGGTGCCGAGCCGACGGCCTCCGCCGTCACCGACGCGCTGCCCTCGCGGGCCCTCGGCCTGTCCGGACACCGTCGACTCGTGCGCGGGCTGGAGCAGTCCGGAGCGCACGGTCCCGGCGCCGACCGCCGGACGGTGTCCGCCCCGGCGATGCGGGCAGCCCCGCCGCTGCGGCTGCGGATCCGCAGCCTCGGGATGGACCTCCCGCTGGCCCGGGGCCCGCAGGACACCGAGGGCGCGGCCGGCTGGGACACCGAGGGCCCGGCTCCCGGATCCGCCGGCACCGCTGTGATCACCGGCAACGGGCTCCCGCTCGGCGGGCTCCGGCGGGGCCGCGTCATCGAGATCCCCCGCGCGGACCACCGTACGGCCGTGTTCACCGTCGAGCGGGTCTCCCCGCACCCCGTCACGGTGCCGGCCGGGGGTGCCGGTATCGCCCGGCTCCGGCTGGTCAGCGGCGAGACCTCCGTACTGGCCCGACTGACCGGACCGTTGCGCTGAGTGACGGATACCCCTTGTCAGCCCGTGGGGTGTCTTGTGTCCCCCGGTCGGGGGCTTCTGTGGGTTATACGGAGAGTCACTCGGCGTGTCGGGGCATGCAGGGCTCATGAACGGTGCGCGGTACGCGCGGACAGCGCTGGTGCGGGCCCTGACGGTGGCCTGTGTGGCCCTGCTGTGCCTGTTCGGTGCCGGTCCCGCGGCGACGGCCACGGCCGGCGCGGAGCCCCGTCCCATGTCCTCCGCGCCGGCCGACCCCACCGAGGGCAAGTCGGAGCCGGCAGGGGATCCGGTCGGCCGCGCGGCACTGCGGACCCCGGTCCGCGTCGCGCCGGCCGTACGGCGGCTGCCCTCGCGGATGTTTCACGTGAAACAGGCGGGCCGGCCCGCCCGGGCGGCTTGCTGCGCGTCGGGCGAACCGGTCCCGTCCGGGCGGGCGGTACGGAGTGTGGTGCTGCGCTGCTGACCGGGCCGAGCAGCGGACGCGACCCCCCACACACACCGAACCACCGTGAGGTTCCGCCATGCCCATCGACCCGTACGCCGCCCTGAACGCCATGCTCCGTGCCGAGGCCGCCCGCTTCTCCCCGCCGGCCCGGAAGGACGGCCAGGACCGGCCCGCCGCCGAGCGCACCGCCTCCGAGCACACCACCTCCGACCGCGCCCTCACCGACCACACCGTCCCGCAGCCCGCGACCGCCGAGGCCGGTGCCATGACCGGGTCCGGTACCGAGCCGCAGCGGGACCAGCCCGCCGGCTCGGCGGCGTAACGGCAGCCGAAGGCGCCGGTTCCCGCCCCTCGCGAGCGGTGCGGGAACCGGCGCGGGGCCCGGCCTCCGGGCGCCGGCCCCCGTCGTCAGTCCTCCCGCGTGTAGTACCGGTAGAAGGCCGCGATCCCGACGCCCAGGCCCACGAACAGGCCGACGGTGGTGGCGCGGAGCACGGACTCGTTGGTCAGGCTGTGCAGGTAGCCGGCCGCGACGCCGCCGAACACGCCGTACGCGGCGGCGCGCAGCTCCCGCCTCATCCTGGGGCCGACGCGGGCGAGGGCGTACATGCAGGCCGCGAAGAGCACGCCGCACAGGATCCCGTAGAACACGTTGCCCGCGTCGACCGGGCCCATCTGGCGATTGATGAAGGCCGCCCAGACGCCGTACACGAGGCCCATGAGCAGCGCGCGTATCAGGCGGTTCCGGTCGGTGTGCCGGTCCGCGTCCGCCGACGTCATCGGGCGGTGCCGCCGGGGAGCAGTGGGTGCCGCATGTGCCATGGCGGGGCTCCTCTCTTCCACCCTCAAGGGCACACCCGGCACCCGGGAGCGGCAAGTGGATCACCCGTCCGGGCGGTCCGCGCCGCGCTGCGGGAGGGAATCCGGGCCCCGGACGCAGCAGCAGGGGTGGCGCCGCCCACCGCGCCCGCCTTTCCCTGGTGACGTGCGCACCTACCTGTCGGCGGCCCTCATCGTGCTGGTGGCCCTGCTCGTGCCCGCGAGCGCGGTCGCGTACTGGGCCGACCGCCGGCTGGGCGACGCCGACCACTACACGGCGGCCATGGCCCCGCTCGCGAAGGATCCGGCGGTCCAGGAGGTGGTCGTCACCCAGGCCACCCGGGCCCTGTCCGGGCAGATCGACGCGGGCCCCTTCCAGGGCGCCGTGGACACGCTGATCGGCGAGGCCCTGCGCTCCTTCGCCGGCACCCCCGCCTACCGGACCGCCTGGGAGACGGCCAACCGGGCCGCGCACACCGCCTTCCTCGACGCCCTGGAGACCGGGCACGGGGACGCCGTCACCGTCGACCTCGCCCCCGTGATCGCGGAGATCAAGGGGGAACTGGTCGCCGACGGCGTGCCCTTCGCCGACCGGATCCCGGAGACCCACCTCTCCGTGAAGGTCATGGAATACGACAACCTCGGTGCGCTCCGGGAAGGGTTCCACGTGCTCCAGATCGCCGGAGTCTGGCTCCCCGTGCTGACCGTGCTGCTCGCCGTGGCCGCGGTGGCTGTCGCCGTCCGGCGCCGGCGCGCCCTCGTCGCCACCGGTGCCGGCCTGGCGGCCGGAGCCGTACTGCTGTGGATCGCGGTCGGCGTGTGCCGCCGCATCACCCTCGACGACCTGCCCGCCGACGTCGACCGGCCCGCCGCCGCCGCGGTGTACGACGCGCTCACCGCCTTCCTGCGGACCACCGCCTGGGTGGTCCTCGTCCTCGGGCTGGCCACCGCGCTGGCCGCATGGGTGACGGGCCGGCTACGCCGCACCCCATAAGCTCGGAAGGTACCCATCCTCCGCAGAACTCCCCAGAACAACCGATTCGCGAGCGGTGACACGGAAGCGGAATGACCACCGAACGACGCACCGAGCACATACCCTCCGGGCGGACCCGGCCCCACCCCCTGGCTCCTCCCGCCTGGCTGCTCGCGGGACTGCGGCCCAGCAGCGCCCCGATCCCCTGGGCGGCGGCCGTCCGCGCCGGCATCGCGATGGCCACCCCACTCGCCGTCGGCTTCGCCCTCGAAGAACCCGAGTACGGGGCCCTCGTCTCCATGGGTGCCCTCGCCGGGGTCTTCGGCGACACCGCCGACGCCTACCGGATGCGGGTCCTGAACATCGCCGTCCCGCAGGCCTTCGGCGCCATCGGGGTGGCCGTCGGCACCCTCGTCTACGGGCACGGCTGGCTGGCCGTCGCCGTCCTCACCCTCGTCGCCCTCCTCTCCGGGATGATCTCCTCCATCGGCACGGTCGCCTCCGTGTCGGGGCTGCTGCTCCTGCTCAACGCCGTCGTCGGGGCCGGCCTGCCGATGCCGCAGCCGTGGTGGACCGCACCGCTGCTGCTCACCGCCGGCGGCCTGTTCGTCCTCGTCCTGACCCTGCTGGCGTGGCCCCTGCGCGGCCGGCAGCCCGAACGCGCCGCCGTCGCCGCCGCCTACCGGGCGCTCGCCGACGCCCTGGAGTCCTGCGGCGGGCCCCAGGCCGTCTACGACGAACGCCGCCAGGCGGTCACGCAGGCCCTCAACCAGTCCTACGACCTCGTCCTGGGGCGGCGGGCCCGGGTGCACGGGCGCAGCCCCTCCCTGGTACGGATGCTGGCCCAGCTGAACGTGCTGATCCCCCTCGTCGAGGCCGCGCCCGCCGCCCACCTGCGGGGGCGGCCGCTGCCGGCCGCGATCCCGGCGGCGGTACGGGAACTGGCCGCCGCCGTCGAGGAGGGCCGCACCACGACCCCCGTCCTCACCCTGCCCGCCCCGCACAGCCCGTCCGAGCGGGCCATCGACTCCGCGCTGCGGCACGCGGCGGCCGTCGTGCACCTCGCCGAACCGGACGTGTACAACGTCGACGACCGGCTCGGCCGGCCGGCCGCCCTGCGCGTCCGGGCCCGGCGCGGGGTGCGCGACATGATGCTGTCCGAGGCCTCCTGGCGGTACGGGCTGCGGCTGGCCCTGTGCATCGGCCTCGCCCAGTCGCTCGTCTCCCTCATCGAGGTGGAGCGCTCCTACTGGGTGGCCCTGACCGTCACCTTCGTCCTCAAACCGGACTTCGGCTCCGTCTTCTCCCGCGCGGTCCTGAGGGCCCTGGGGACGGCGGCCGGGCTGGTCCTCGCCGCCGCCGTGCTCGCCGAGGTGCCGCGCGGCTGGTGGGACGTACCGGTGATGGTGGTGCTCGCCGCGCTGATCCCGGCGTTCTCCGCCAAGGGGTACGCCTTCCAGACCGCGGCCATCACCCCCGTGATCCTGCTCCTGTCGGACCAGCTCAACCACGAGGGCTTCGACCTGATCATGCCCCGGCTGCTCGACAGCCTGATCGGCTGCGCCATCGCCCTGGTCGCCGGCTACCTGCTGTGGCCGGAGAGCTGGCACACCCGGATCGGGGACCGGCTGGCCGACGCCGTCGACGACGCGGCCCGGTACGTGGAGCGCGCCTTCGCCCCCGTCGCGGACGAAGCCGAGCTGCGGGCCGCCCGGCAGGTCCGCCTCCAGGCGCGGCGCCGCATCTACCGGGACCTCTCGGGGGTCCGCACCGAGTTCCAGCGGGCCCTGACCGAGCCCCCGCCGACGGGGAACCGGGCCGCCGCGTGGTGGCCGCTGGTGGTGGCCGTGGAGCGCATCGTGGACGCCACCACCGCGGCGCGGGTCCGGGTCAACCACGGCGCCGCCGCACCCGCGGCGGGGGAGGTCGACCGGATCGCGGAGCAGCTCCGCGAGCTGGCCGAGGGGGTCCGCAGCAGCCCCACGCCGGTGCGGGTGGACATGCCGCCGGAGGACGACGACTCCAGCGTGCTGGCCCCGGTCCGCCAGGAGCTGGCGGCGGCCCGGGCCATTTCCCATCTCTGACGCGGGGCCGGGCCCCGTGCGGAGGGCGCGGGCGTGCCGCTGCGCGGGCTCCCCGACCCGCCCTTCCACCGTTCCCAGGGGCCGGCCCCTGACCCCGGTACGGGCGCGTCGCTCGAACGCCGGCGGGGGTCCGGGGCGCAGCCCCCGGGGAGGGGCGTCCGGGGCGCAGCCCCCGGGGAGGGGGGCCCGGGGCGCAGCCCCCGGGGAGGGGGGCCCGGGGCGCAGCCCCCGGGGAGGGGGGCCCGGGGCGCAGCCCCGGGGAACGGGCGAAGGGCGGGTCGGGGACCTCGCTCCGCGCAGCGGCGACCCGACCGGCGACGCGCCACCGCGCGGCAGCGCCCCGCGGGGGCTTGGGACCCGGATGGGTCAGTGGGTGGGCCGCGAGGGCGGAGGAGGGGCAGCATCGGGTACATGCGGAGCCCCCACGCACTGGCCCTCGCCGCCCTCCTGGCGGCCACGGCCGGGTGCGCCGACGTGGAAGGGCTCCGCAGCGCCGGCGACCTCGGCACCGTCCACGCCCCCCTCACCCTGTGGAAGGGCTACCGCCCCGACCCGCCGGGGGCCGGGCAGCAGCCCGGCGCGGCCGCCGTGGTGCCGGGGCTGCCCAAGCAGCCGGCGGGGTCCGGCATGCGCGGGGTGGACGCGCTGGCCGTCGTACGGGCCGACGTCACCGCCGCCACCGCCGAGGACGCCGGCACCGGCCGCCTCGTCGACCCCCGGGCCGTCCAGCGGCTCGCGCTCTGCACACAGGCTGTGGACGGCGGACCGTACTGCCCCGTCCGCCCCGGCGTCCTCCACGACCTGACCGGCGACGGCAAGGAGGAGCTGATCACCGCCCTCGACGTGGACGGCCGGGTCTCCGAGCTGCGCGTCTACACCGTCCGGGCCGACGGCCGGATCGCCCGGGTCCTGTCCCGGCGAGGGGTGCTGGAGGGGGTGGAGGTGGCCGCCGAGCACCTTGCGGTCCGCGAGCCGACGTCGAACCCCGCCTACACCTCCGTCTCCGACTACGTGTGGGACCCGCAGACCGGCAGCATGAGCCTGTCCCAGCTCACCCTCGACGACTGCCCCGCCCTCGCGGACGTCCCGCTCGGCGGAGACCGGTTCCGATGCGCGCGCTGAGCAGCCTCCGCTGGAAGATCGCCCTCACCACGACCCTGGTGTGCTGCACGGTGGCCGCCGCCCTGGGGGTCCTCGTCCACAACGTGGTCTCCCGGCAGATCGTCGGCGAGGTCCGCAAAGACGTGTACCGGGACCTGGACCACGCACTCGGCCACTACGAGTACGGCACCTCGCACGGCGACGTGCAGGTCGCCCTGGACCCGCCGGGCCTGCCGAGCCCCCTGCGCGACCTGGTCGCGCGCGGGCAGACCGGCAGCATGGTCGGCGACCACCAGGGCCGGCCGGTGATGTGGGCCGCCGGACCGGCCGACAGGAAGGCGCTGGCGGTGTGGATCCCGTACGGGAACACGCGCGACCGGCTGCGCGACATCGACACCGCGATCCTCGCCTCCTCGGCGGTCGCGGCCGGGGTGGTCGCGCTGGCGGGCCTGTTCCTCGCGAACCGGATCAGCCGCCGGCTCGCGACGACCGCCGCCGTCGCCCGCCGGATCAGCGCCGGGGACCTGGACGCGCGGGTGGGCTTCCCGGCGGACACGGCACCGGGCGCCGCCCGGCCGCACGGCTACCACGACGAGGTGCGGGACGTCGCGCAGGCCCTGGACTCGATGGCCGGCTCGCTCCAGGAGCGGCTGGAAGCGGAGAAGCGGTTCACGGCCGATGTCGCGCACGAGCTGCGGACCCCGCTGACCGGTTCGCTGGCCGCCGCCGCGCTGCTGCCGGAGGGCCGCCCCAAGGAGATGATCAACGACCGGCTGAAGGCCCTGCACCTGCTCACCGAGGACCTGCTGGAGGTCTCCCGGCTGGACTCCGGCGTGGAGCGGGCCGATCTGGTCCGGGTGGAGCTGGGCCGGGCCGTCCAACGGGCCGTCGCCGGGACCCGGCTGGCCGCCGAGGTACGCGTCGTGCGGGACGCGGTGGTGCTCACCGACCACCGGCGGCTGGACCGGATCCTGGCCAACCTGCTGGTCAACGCCCACAAGCACGGCCGCCCGCCCGTCGAGGTGACGGTGGACGGGCCGGTGGTCGTGATCCACGACCACGGCTCCGGCTACCCGCCCGAACTGATCGAGCAGGGACCGAAGCGGTTCCGCACCGGGGACCCGGGCCGTGGCCGCGGCCACGGCCTGGGCCTGACGATCGCGGCGGGGCAGGCGGCGGTGCTGGAGATCGGGCTGAGCTTCGCCAACGCCCCGGACGGGGGTGCGCTGACGACGCTCCGGCTGCCCGTGGGAAGGCTGCCGGAGGCGGGTTGACCGGCCCGGGGCGGGGAAGCACCGGGTGGATGTTTCACGTGAAACGCACCCGGCGGCCGGTCAACCGGCCCTGTTCACCGGCGAATCAGACGCCGATGTTCTTTCCGTCCTTGCGCCACACGGACACGACCGCCGGACGGACGATCTTGCCCGGGCCGTCGGGCCACACCGACTGCGGCTTCTCCACGGACGCTCCGTCGATCTCGCCCGGGTGCTGGACAGCGACGAGGACGCGCTTGTCCTGGATCAGCGGACCGCAGGTCTCGGCGCCGCGCGGGACGGTGAGGAACTGCTTCAGCTCACCGCGGCGCTCGCCGAAGGTCGCGACGCCGAACAGGCCGTCGTGGGAGCCGAGCTGGTTGCCGTCGGTGGAGATCCACAGGTTGCCGTGCGGGTCGAAGGCCACGTTGTCCGGGCAGGAGATCGGGCTGACCTTGTCCTTCGGGAAGCCCGCGAAGTAGGTGGCCGGGTCGTTCGGGTCACCGGCGACCAGGAAGAGCCGCCAGGCGAAACCGTCGCCCGCCGGGTCGTCGAAGTTCTCGGCGAGCTCCAGGATCTGGCCGTGCTTGTTCAGGTTGCGCGGGTTGGCCTCGTCCGCGCCGGCCTTGCCGGCCTTGCCGCGGTCGGTGTTGTTCGTCAGCGCGACGTAGACGCGGCCGGTGCGCGGGGACGGCTCGACGTCCTCGGGGCGGTCCATCTTGGTGGCGCCGACCTTGTCACCGGCCTGGCGGGTGAAGACGAACACCTCCTCGGCGGTCATGCCCTCGACGTGCGAGACGTTGCCGGAGGGGGAGGCGGTGGCCAGCTTGATCCAGACGCCAGAGCCGTCGAACTCACCGTCGGAGGGCAGCTTGCCGGAGCCGTCGATCGAGGCGGCCGGGGAGTCACCGGTGAGCTTGGCGACGTAGAGGGTGCCCTCGTCGAGCAGCGTGAGGTTGTGCTCCTTCGCGGCGCGCGAGTTGCCCTTCATCATGCGCTTCGAGGAGACGAACTTGTAGAAGTAGTCGAAGCGCTCGTCGTCGCCCATGTAGACGACCGGGCGGCCGTCCTCGGTCACGCGGGGCTGGGCGGCCTCGTGCTTGAAGCGGCCCAGCGCGGTGCGCTTGCGCGGGACGGAGTTCGGGTCGTACGGGTCGAGCTCGACGACCCAGCCGAAGCGGTGCGACTCGTTGGGCTCCTGTGCGACGTCGAAGCGCTTGTCGAAGCGCTCCCACTTGCGCTCGGAGGCGCCGGAGGTCACGCCGTAGCGCTTCAGGCGGGCGGCCTGGGTGGGGTCGGTGACCTGGCCGGCGTTGGCGAAGTACTGGTTGAAGTTCTCCTCGCCGTGGAGGGTGGTGCCCCACGGGGTGGTGCCGCCGGCGCAGTTGTTGAGGGTGCCGAGCACCTTGGTGCCGGAGGCGTCGACGGAGGTCTTCAGCAGGGCGCTGCCGGCGGCCGGGCCGGTCATCCGGAACTCGCTGGTCGCGGTCAGACGGCGGTTGAGCTGGTGGCGGGTGACGGCCGTCAGCTTGCCGCTGCGGTGGTCCTCCTGGACGACGACCACGGACAGGCCGTGCGCGGCCCAGGCGATCTCCACCTGCTCGCGGGTGGGGTTCGCCGGGTCGTAGCCCTTGAACATCAGGACCTCGTCCGTGTACTCGTGGTTCGCCACGAGCAGCTGCTGGCGCTCGTAGTTGCCGCCGAGCGGGAGCAGGCTGAGGAAGTCGTTGTTGTAGCCGAACTGGCCGGCCTGGGCGGCGGCGGTCTGCTTGTCGGCGTTGAAGCCCGGGGCGCCCTTGAGGATCGGGTCGCCCCAGCGGATCACCACGTTCTGCTCGTGGCCCTCGGGGATGGTGACCTTGTCGTCGGTGTTCGGCGCGACGGGCTTGAAGCGCAGGCCTCGGGCGGCCTCGCCCGCGCGCTTGGCCTCGGCGTCGGCGACGGGCGCCGCGCTGGCGCTCTGGCCGCCGCCCGCGCCGAGGGTGACCGCGGTGCCGGCGGCGGTGGCGACCGTGACGACGGCGGCGGAGCGCAGCATGGACCGGCGGGAGTAGGCCCGGGCTATGACGTCGCCGACGTACTCGTTGTCGCTGGTGTTGGGCACCTCGTGGAAGCAGGCGTCGCCGCAGCGGTAACGGCAGGTGAGAGCGGAACGGCCGCTGCCATGCGGGTTGCCGATGAGCGGCAGGAGCTTGCGCACGAGGGTGTCCTCCGGTGAGTGCACGGCGCCGACGACGTGTCGGGACGATTTTCAGCCGTGACGGTAGGCGCGGGTTGCGCCGATGCGGCGGCGCGGGGGTGAACGGTGGATGAACCCGGCACGGCGGAGGGGGAGTTCGGATGCCGGACACGGTTGGGTGGAGAGCCGGGCGCCACGAAAGGCGCCCCTGCCGAAGTTCCAGCCAAGGGGCCGATAACCTTACGTGTCCACTCTGGGCAGGGATCAACCGCGCAGCACGGACAAATGACGCACGCACTCATGCGAAAGGCCTGGCCCATGGGTATTCGGAGCTTGTTGCGCAAGGTGTTCGGACGGACTGCGGAGCCGGTCCCCGAGACGTCGGACGCCCCTTCGGCGGCCCTCCCGAGCCAGGCCGAACGCACCCCCCTGGACGCGGCGGCCGAGCTGGTGGCGGCGTCCTTCGACAACCCCACGGTCCCGCCGCAGTCCGCGCCGCGCGACCGTGAGCCGGGGACGGTGCTCACCGCCGCCCCGGCCCCCGCGGCGGACCCCACGGTCCCTGAAGCCCGCCGCCCGTTGCCTCCGGCGGTTCCGGAGGGTACGGGTGGCCCCGCGACCCCCGAGGCCGCGTCCCCGGAGCCCCAGACCCCCGCCGCCCTGCCGGCCCAGTCGGCCGCCGGGACCGCGCCCGAGGCCGTGGCCGGCCCCGAGGTCCACGCGGCCCCGTCGCAGGGGGCCGAGGCCGAGGACACCGCGCCGCAGGCACAGGACGAACCCGCCGCCGAAGCCGACGCCGCCGAAGCCGACGCCGCCGCACCGGAGGCACAGCCCGAGCCTGTGGCTGCCGAAGCCGAGCCGGAGACCACGGCCCAGGCCGAGCCGGTCGCCGAGGCCGAACCGACCGCCACCCAGGCCACCCCCGAGCCGGAGCCGGAGGCCACCGCCCAGGCGGAGCCGGTCGCCGAGGCCACCGCCGAGCCCGCGGCTGCGGAGCCCGAGGCCGAGCCGGTCGCCGCCGCAGCCGAGCCCGCCACCCAGACCGAGCCGAAGCCGGTCGCCGAGCCGGAGCCGGTCACCGAGGCCGAGGCCAACCCCGAGCCGGTCGCCGAGCCCGAGCCCGTCGCCGCCGAAGCCGAGCCCGAGCCGGTCACCGACCCCGAGCCCGCCGCCGAAGCCGAGGCCAAGCCGGAGCCGGTCGCCAAGCCCGAGCCCGTCGCCGAAGCCAAGCCCGCCCCCCAGCCCGAGCCGGTGCCGGTCGCCGAGGCCGAACCCCAGCCCGAGCCCCAGCCCGAGCCCGTCGCCGCCGCGGCCGGGCCGCAGGCCGCCCCCGAGCCCGAGCCGGAGCTCGTGGCCGCCGAAGCGTCGCCGCAGGCGGAAGGGCCCGCCGTCGCCGCCGCGGCGGTGCGCCGCAGGGCCGCCGGGGTCGCCGGGGCGTACAAGGCCGCCGGGCAGGTGCTGCGCGCCAAGGGGAAGGCCGGGGCCCGCGCGAAGGTGTACCTCGTACTGGACCGGTCCGGTTCCATGCGCGGCTTCTACAAGGACGGCAGCGCCCAGCACCTCGCCGACCACGCCCTCGCGCTCGCCGCGCACCTCGACGAGGAGGCCACCGTCCACACGGTGTTCTTCTCCACCGAGCTGGACGGCACCGCCGAGCTGACCCTCGACGCGCACGACGCGGCCTGGGTCGAGGCCCGCCACGCCGAGCTCGGCCGGATGGGCCGCACCAGCTACCACGTCGCCGTCGAGGCCGTCGTCGAGCGCTACCAGAAGGACGGCGGCGAGGGCCCGGCCCTGGTCGTCTTCCAGACGGACGGCGCCCCCGACAACGTCCGCCCCGCCCGCCAGGCGATCACGGACGCCGCCGCCACCGCCCCCGGCATCCACTGGCAGTTCGTCGCGTTCGGCGACCACGACGCCAAGGCCTTCGACTTCCTGCGCAAGCTGGACGCCGAGAACGCCGGCTTCTTCCACGCCGGCCCCGCCCCCGCCGAGCTGGCCTCGGCCGCGCTCCTCAAGGGCATCCTCGACCGCTTCTGACCCCCCAGCCCTCCACCCCCCCAGCACGCCGGAAGGGCCCGGGATCCTCGATCCCGGGCCCTTCCTCATGTCCCACTACAGCAGCGGCGGCGTCACCGCGCGGCGTCCGGGTGGACGGCCTCCGCGACCGGCTTGGCGTCGGCGGCCTTCGCGTCCGCCGCCTTCGTCTCGACCGGCTTGCGCAGCGCGATGTTCAGCTCGCGCAGGCGGGCCTCCTCCAGCACCGTCGGCGCGCCCATCATCAGGTCCTGGGCGTTGCCGTTGAGCGGGAAGGCGATGGTCTCGCGGATGTTCGGCTCGTCGGCCAGCAGCATCACGATGCGGTCCACGCCCGGGGCGATGCCGCCGTGCGGCGGGGCGCCGAGGCGGAAGGCGCGCAGCATGCCGGCGAACTCGCGCTCGACGGTCTCGGCCTCGTAACCGGCGATCTCGAAGGCCTTCAGCATGACCTCGGGCTCGTGGTTGCGGATGGCGCCGGAGGACAGCTCGATGCCGTTGCAGACGATGTCGTACTGCCAGGCCAGGATGTCGAGCGGGTCCTTCTCCTCCAGGTCCTTCATGCCGCCCTGCGGCATCGAGAAGGGGTTGTGGGAGAAGTCGATCCGGCCGGTCTCCTCGTCCTTCTCGTACATCGGGAAGTCGACGATCCAGCAGAAGCGGAAGACGTTCTCCTCGAACTGGCCGGCGCGCTTGGCGGCCTCGACCCGGACCGGGCCCATGATCTTGGAGACCTCGTCGAACTCGCCCGCGCCGAAGAACACCGCGTGCCCGGCCGCGAGGCCCAGGCGCTCGGTGAGGACCTTGACGTTCTCCTCGGTGAGGAACTTGGCGATCGGGCCGGTCAGCGAGCCGTCCTCGCCGACGCGGACCCAGGCCAGGCCCTTGGCGCCCAGCGAGATCGCGTACTCGCCGAGGCCGTCGAAGAACTTGCGCGGCTGGGCGGCGGTGTCCGGGACGGCCAGCGCACGCACGTGCTTGCCGGCGAACGCCTTGAACTCCGAGCCCTCGAACACGTCGGTGATGTCGACGAGCTCCAGCTTGGCGCGCAGGTCGGGCTTGTCGTTGCCGTACTTCAGCATCGACTCGCGGAACGGGATCCGCGGGAACGGCGAGGTGACCGGGCGGCCGCCGCCGAACTCGGTGAAGAGCTCGGTCATCAGCTTCTCGATCGGCTGGAAGACGTCCTCCTGCTCGACGAAGGACATCTCCACGTCGAGCTGGTAGAACTCGCCCGGCGAGCGGTCGGCGCGGGCGTCCTCGTCGCGGAAGCAGGGCGCGATCTGGAAGTACCGGTCGAAGCCGGAGATCATCAGCAGCTGCTTGAACTGCTGCGGGGCCTGCGGCAGGGCGTAGAACTTGCCCGGGTTCAGGCGGGACGGGACGACGAAGTCACGGGCGCCCTCGGGGGAGGTCGCGGTGAGGATCGGGGTCGCCATCTCGTTGAAGCCGAGGGCCACCATCTTCGAACGGATGGAGGCGATGACCGCCGAGCGCAGCATGATGTTGCGGTGCATGCGCTCGCGGCGCAGGTCGAGGAAGCGGTACTCCAGGCGGCGCTCCTCGTTCACACCGTCGTCGGTGTTGATCGTGAAGGGCAGCGGGGCGGCCGCGCCGAGCACCTCGACCTCGGCGGCCTCGATCTCGATCTCGCCGGTCGGCAGGTCGGGGTTGACGTTCTCGGTGCCGCGGGAGACGACCTTGCCGTCGACGCGCACGACCGTCTCCTTGGACAGCTTGTCCAGGACGTCGGCGGCGGCGGTGCCGGGGCGGGCGACGAGCTGCGTGATCCCGTAGTGGTCGCGCAGATCGATGAAGAGGATGCCGCCCAGGTCTCGACGATTGTGCAGCCAGCCGCTCAGCCGGACGTCGGTGCCGACGTCAGAGGCACGGAGCTCGCCGCACGTGTGGGACCTGTACCGATGCATCAGTCATCCAGTTCTACGCGATACCAGGGTGGATTCAACCGTCCCAAGGTTACCGTCCGGGCGGGGCACCGCGCGGGCGCGCCCGGGGAGGGTCCTGAACAGGCAGGCCGACGGGATGACCTGTAAAGATGACCGGGTGCGCACCGAGGATGTCCTGGCCGCCATCGCGACGGGCCTGTGGCGATGGGACAACGCATCCGGGACGGTCACCCTCGACGGCGAGGCCGCCCGGCTGCTCGGGCTGCCCGCCGAGCCCGTCGTCCTGCCCGAGGTCGCGGTGCGCTCGCGCTTCCACCCGGTCGACTGGAACGAGATCAACGGCATCGTGAACCTCGCCGTCGCCGAGGGCACCCTCGCCGAGGCACGGCTGCGGATCATGGACGAGGACGGGCGCGTGCTGCGCACCGTGCGCAGCCGCTCCAAACCCGTGGAGAACCGGACGTCAGACGGCCGCGTGGACTACGAGCTGATCGGCACCATCCAGGAGATCGCCGAGCCGCAGCCCGGCACCACCGCCGCCCACACCCCGATCACCGGCGACTGGCGGCGCTCCCGCGAGGCCTTCCTGCTGGACGCCGGCCGGGCGCTGGCCGAGGCGCGGTCCACGGCCGAGGTGCTGCGGGTGGCCGCCTCGCTGTCGATGCCGGGCTTCAGCCCCGACGGGCTGGCCGTCTTCGGCGTGGCCGGCGACCAGCTGTCGGTCATCGGCCACCACGGGCACGCCCCCGGCGACGAGGCCCCCTTCACGGACATCGGCCTGGCCACCGACTATCCGGCCGCGGAGGTCGTCCGCACCGGCCGGGCCATCTACCTGCCCAGCCCCGAGGACTACGAACGCCGCTTCCCGGTCACCTGGCCGCTCGCCCGGCCCTTCGGCCGGGTCTCCTGGGCCTTCCTCCCCCTGATCGTGGCCGGGCGGACGATGGGCGCCTGGATGGCCGCCTTCAAACAGCCCGTCACCTTCTCCCCGGACGAGCGGTCCGTGCTGACGACGGTCGCCCGGATGCTGGCCCAGGCCCTCCAGCGGGCCGGCGTCGCCGAGTCCGAACGGGAGCTCACCACCGGACTCCAGCGGTCGATGATGCCGCAGCTCGGGCCGGAGATCCCCGGCATGACCCTCGCCGCGCGCTACGTCCCCACCGGCGGCGGGCTCCAGGTCGGCGGCGACTGGTACGACATGATCCCGCTGCCCTCGGGACGGTTCGCGCTGGTCATCGGCGACGTCCAGGGGCACGACGTACGGGCCGCCGGGCTGATGGGCCAGCTGCGGATCGCCGTACGGGCCTACGCCTCCGAGGGACACCGGCCCGACGCGGTGCTCTCGCGGGCCTCCCGCTTCCTGGCCGGGCTGTGCTCCTCCCAGGAGGAGGAAGCGGAGGCGGAGGCGGGCGAACGCGGGCCCGGCGGGGAGTCCGACTACCTCAGCCCCCGCTTCGCGACCTGCCTGTACGCGGAATGCGACCCGGAGACCGGCACGCTGGAGGTCGCCCGCGCCGGGCACCCCGATCCGGTGATCCGGATGGCGGACGGCACCGTCCTGATGCGTCCGACGGCCGGCGGGCTGCCGCTCGGCATCGTCCCCGACACCGACTACCCGACGACCCGGTTTACGCTGGAGCCCGGCGAGACGATGGTGCTGTGCACCGACGGGCTCATCGAGACCGGCGGGCACGACCTCGACACCGGCTGGGCGCGGCTGCGCGCCATCCTGGAGGCCGACGCCGAGACGTACGGGCCCGGCGCGGACGGCGGCCCGGCCGGCGTCGCCGGACTCACCGCCGGGCACCTGGAGCGCCTCGCCGACCTGCTGGTCCAGGCCGTGCACGGGCCGTCCTCGCACCACACCACCGGGCCGCTCGCCGACCGCCGCGAGGACGACATAGCCGTGGTGCTGCTCTGCCGCGAGGGCGCGGGCTGCGGCTGCGGGACCGACGCGCACCCGGTGCGGCCCGCCCGGCGCACGATGCTGACCGTGGCCCAGGCGGAGCCCGAGCGGATCGCGGGCGCGCGCCGGCAGGTCCGGGAGCTGCTGCACGACTGGGCGGACCCGGAGCAGGTGGACTCGGCGGAGCTGATGGTCTCCGAGATGGTGACCAACGTCCTCGTGCACACCGACGGAGACGCCCTGCTGGTCGCGGAGGCGGCCGGCGAGCTCGGCACCCGGCGGCTGCGCGTCGAGGTCGCCGACGGCAGCGACGAACTCCCGCACAAACGCCACCCCGGGGAGATGGCCTCCAGCGGGCGCGGGGTACTCCTGATGGAGATGCTCGCCGACACCTGGGGCGTGGACCCCAGGGGCGCGGGCAAGTCCATCTGGTTCGAGCTGTACGAACGGTCCAAGCCCGGCGACGCGTCCGGGAACGCCGGGACCGGTGACGAGTAGGGGGCCCGCTCCCCCGGAAGCCGAAAGGTGTACACGGCGATGCCGACCCCCCTGCTGCCCGAACCGGTGCGGCGCCTGGCCGCCTGGTGCGCGGTCGTCCTCCTCGTCACCGGCGTGCTCGCCGTCGCCGTGTGGCTCTGCGTGGTCTTCAAGACCGCCGTCACACCGGTGCTGCTCGCCCTGCTCGGCACCGCCCTGCTCGGCCCGCTGCACCGGCGGCTGATCCGGCTCCGGGTCAACCGCTCCCTGGCCGCCGCCCTCACCTGCCTGGCGGTCGTGGCCGTCGTCGGCGGGGCCACGTACGTGGTCGTCGCCGCGCTCATCGAGACCGGCGACCAGATCATCTCCGCCCTCAAGCGCGCCGGGCAGGACCTCGCCGAGCACTTCGGCGCCGCCGGGACCTCGCTCCAGGACCTGGCCTCCAACGCCAAGGAGCTCCTCACCAAGTTCGGCGGCACGGCCGCCTCCGGCGTCATCAGCGGCCTCAGCGTCGTCGGCGAGATGATCGCCACCGCGGTCCTCGCGCTGCTGCTGATCTTCTTCTTCCTGCGGGACTCCGACCGGGCGGCCGGAGCCCTGCGCTCCGTGGCCCCGCGCGCCACCGGGGACACCGTCGAGGCCATGGCCCGCCGCGCCTACCGGGCCGTCGAGGGCTTCATGCGCGGCACCACCTTCATCGCCGCGATCGACGCCATCTGCATCACCGTCGGCCTGCTGGTGCTGCGCGTACCGGGCGCGGTCGGGCTGGGCGCGCTGGTGTTCGTCGGCGCGTACATCCCCTACCTGGGCGCCTTCATCTCCGGCGCCGTGGCCGTGCTGGTCGCCCTCGCCGACCGGGGGTGGATCATCGGGCTGTGGGCGCTGGGCGTGGTGCTGGCGGTACAGGTGCTGGAGGGGCACGTGCTCCAGCCGATGATCCAGAGCCGGACGGTGCAGATGCACCCTGCGGTGGTGATGCTGGCGATCACGGCGGGGGCGAGCGTCGCCGGGATCCTCGGCATGCTGCTCGCCGTACCCCTGACGGCGGCCGCCTTCGGCGTCCTGTCGGAGCTCCGCGGCCGGTACGCGCCGCGGGAGGCCGGGACGCCGGGGACGCCGGGGACGTCCGGGACATCCGGAACGTCCGGGACGTAGGACGAGCCCCGCCCGGGCCGGGCGGGGCTCGTCCGTACAGGGCCGGTGGCGCCTACAGTCCGCCCTCGGACATCCCGTGCACGGCGGGGATCGTGCCCAGCCGCCCCTTCTGGAAGTCCTCGAACGCCTGCTGGAGCTCCTCGCGGGTGTTCATGACGAACGGGCCGTAGTGGGCCATCGGCTCACGGATCGGCCGGCCGCCGAGGAGGACGACCTCCAGGTCCGGTGTGTGGGAGTCCTGCTTCTCGTCCGCGCGGACGGTCAGCGACCCGCCGGCGCCGAAGACCGCGGTCTGCCCCAGATGGATCGGACGGCGCTCGGCACCGACCGAGCCCTTGCCCGCCAGCACGTACGCCAGCCCGTTGAAGTCCTCCCGCCACGGCAGGGTGACCTCGGCGCCCGGCGCCACGGTCGCGTGGATCATCGTGATCGGGGTGTGCGTGATGCCGGGACCGGCGTGCCCGTCCAGCTCACCGGCGATCACGCGCAGCAGGGCGCCGCCGTCGGGCGTGGTCAGCAGCTGGACGCTGCCGCCGCGGATGTCCTGGTAGCGCGGGGCCATCATCTTGTCCTTGGCCGGCAGGTTCACCCACAGCTGGAGGCCGTGGAAGAGGCCGCCGGACATGACGAGCCGCTCCGGCGGGGCCTCGATGTGGAGGAGTCCCGAGCCGGCGGTCATCCACTGGGTGTCGCCGTTGGTGATGGTGCCGCCGCCGCCGTTGGAGTCCTGGTGGTCGAAGGTTCCGTCGATGATGTACGTGACGGTCTCGAAGCCGCGGTGGGGGTGCCACGGGGTGCCCTTGGGCTCGCCGGGCGCGTACTCCACCTCGCCCATCTGGTCCATCATGATGAACGGGTCGAGGTACTGGTAGTTGATCCCGGCGAACGCGCGGCGCACCGGGAAGCCCTCTCCCTCGAAGCCGCTCGGCGCATCCGTCACGGCCAGCACGGGGCGGGCCACGGCGTCGGTCTGCGCGGCCACGCGCGGAAGGATCAACGGGTTCTCAACAGTCACTGCGGGCATGGTCAGGACCTCCTTCTGCGTCGAGTTTAGTTGAAACTCGAACTTTCTGCCACACCCCCGGGAACGGTTCACCCGGCCGGGTCATTCCCGGAGTGGAGCTTTCCGGGTCCCTGACAACCGGAGGGCCGTCCGTCGCGGTCTCATCGATCATGGACACCAGCACCCCCCGACCCGAGAACGAACCCCGGCCCGGGAACGAACCCCGGCCCGGGAACGAACCCGGACCCGACACCGGGGCGCAGAGCGCCCCGGCACCGCGGTGGAACCCGCCCGCACCCCTGCGCGCCCTCACCTGGGCCACCGCCATGACCGCGGCGATGACGGCCCTCGGGTACGCCGTGTACCGCTGGGCGGCGACCGGCCTGCCGATGGAACCGCTGCCGGGTTCGCCCTGGCCCTACCTGGGGGCGTGGGCGGTGCTGACGTTCCTCGCCTGCCTGCTGCTCCAGTGGGCGACGTCCGGGGTCGACCACGACGGCCTCTGGGGCCTGGTCGCCTTCCCCGTCTTCGCCGGCATCCGCCTCTCCCTGGCCCACCGCCCGGACCCCGCGCTGCTCTACGCGTACGGGCCGGCGTTCCTGGCCGTGGCCGCCGGGGCCGTCGCCCTGTGGCGGCTGCGCCGGCCGGCGGGAGGCGTGCGGCGCTGACGGGGCGGGGTGGGGCGGGGGATTCCCCCGTGGATCCCCCGCCGTACCGATGGTGCGCGGGGCCGCACCGGTCCGGCGATCCTTTCGGCGGTGCCCGAAAGCTGCCCGAGCCGGCCGAGGCCGTGCCGCCGGAGCCGCCGGGGCCCGCCCGGGCCCTCGGACCCGGCCCGCCGGAGCCCGCCCGGGCCCGGGCGCCCGGGCCCGCTCCCGTGACTCAGGCGCCGCGCAGGAGGTCCACGCCCAGGCCCGTCGCCGAGTGGAGCACCGCCTTGCCGTCCCGCTCGGTGGTGATCAGCCCGGCCGCGCGCAGGGTGCGGGTGTGCTCCGAGACCGAGGGCAGGCTGATGTCCAGGTCCCGGGCCAGTTCGCTCGTCGTCCGCTGCTGGACCAGCAGCCGGAGCACCGCCGCCCTGGTCCGCCCCAGCAGCGCGTCCAGCGCGCCCCCGGACGGGCCCGCCTCGACCAGCGGCAGCGGCGTCAGCGCCGGGTACATCAGCAGGTACCTCCCGCCGGGGCCGTCGGGACCCTCCGCGAGCAGCGGGCGCCCCGTCCAGAACGGCGACGGCATCAGCAGCAGCCCGCGCCCGTCGAGGCGCACCTCGTACCCGGGCGGCCGGTCGATCTCCAGGACCGTGCCCGACCAGCGGGCCGCCGGGTGGGTGCTGGCCAGGCAGGCCCGGATGCCGTGGGCGGCCAGCAGCCGGGTGCGCCAGGCCACGTCCGCCCGGAAGGACTGCCGGATCCGGGGCCAGTACGGGGCCACGACCGCCTCGTACGCGGAGCCGATCGCCCCGCCCAGGTCGTCCCAGGCCGCGCGGTCCTGGTCCCACAGGGCGCGCAGCCAGGAGGCCCCGCCGCCCGGGGCGCGGGCGGCGGCGGTGGCGAGCTGTTCGCCGGTGAGCCGGGCGCCCGCCTCGCGGACGGCGGTCAGGCCCTCCTCCAGCGTCGCCGCGTACGGCTCGACGAACTGCGGGTTCTGGCCGTCGGGGCGCAGCAGTTCCAGCAGGGGGCGGGCGCGGCCCGGCAGTTCACGGCAGACGCGGCGGCGCCAGGGGCCGAAGACGGCGGGCTCGTCGGTGCGCTGCCAGGCGACCAGGGCCATGGCGAGCTCCAGCAGCGGCAGCGGTTCGGCGGCGAAGGTGACGTCGAGCAGGTCCTCGGCCGTGAAGTGCATCCTCAGCAACGCTGCCCCACCCCCGGCGCCGGCGGCTATCCGTACATGCGGCGCATCGCGAAGTCGACCATCTGCTCGACCGCCTTCGCGTCGAACACCATCCGGTGGTCGCCCTCCATGTCGAGGACGAAGCCGTACCCGGTCGGCAGCAGGTCGATCACCTCGGCGCCGGTGATCACAAAGTACTTGGACTCCTTGCCGGCGTACCGGCGGAGCTCCTTGAGCGTGGTGAACATCGGGATGACGGGCTGCTGCGTGTTGTGCAGCGCCAGGAACCCGGGGGTGTCGCCGCGCGGGCAGTAGACCTTCGACGTCGCGAAGATCTGCTGGAAGTCCTCCGCGGACAGGGACCCGGTGGTGAAGGCCCGGACCGCGTCGGCGAGCGACGGCGGCGAGGGCTCGGGGTAGAGCGGCTGCTCGCCGTACCCGCCGGCCATCTGCTGCGGGGCGGCGTACTGCTGCTGCCCTGCGCTCACGTTCTGGTCGTAGCCGTACATGGACCGAAGCCTACCGAGCGGCCCCCGCCCCCAGGCACCCTCCAGCGGATCCCACTTGACGCTGGTCACAGTGGTCCGCGAAGGGTTGATTCTTATTACTGGTGGGTAGCATCATGACGTTACCGATTGGTATGTACGAGGAACCTGTCTCCCCGAGCCTTAACGGAGCCGTCGCCATGGGGCACTACAAGTCGAATCTCCGCGACATCGAGTTCAACCTCTTCGAGGTGCTCGGCCGCGACAAGCTGTACGGCACCGGCCCGTTCGGCGAGATGGACACCGAGACCGCCAAGAGCATCCTGTCCGAGATCGCCCGCCTCGCGGAGAACGAGCTCGCGGAGTCCTTCGCGGACGCCGACCGCAACCCGCCGGTCTTCGACCCGGCCACCAACACCGCCCCCGTCCCGGCCTCCTTCAAGAAGTCCTACGAGGCCTTCATGGACTCGGAGTACTGGCGCCTGGGCCTGCCCGAGGAGATCGGCGGCACCACCTCGCCCCGCTCCCTCATCTGGGCCTACGCGGAGCTGCTCCTCGGCTCCAACCCGGCCATCTGGATGTACTCCTCCGGCCCGGCCTTCGCGGGCGTCCTCCACGAGGAGGGCAACGAGGCCCAGAAGCGCATCGCGCAGATAGCCGTCGAGAAGCGCTGGGGCTCCACCATGGTCCTCACCGAGCCGGACGCCGGCTCGGACGTGGGCGCCGGCCGCACCAAGGCGGTCCAGCAGGAGGACGGCTCCTGGCACATCGAGGGCGTGAAGCGCTTCATCACCTCCGGTGAGCACGACATGGAGGAGAACATCCTCCACTACGTCCTCGCCCGCCCCGAGGGCCACGGCCCCGGCACCAAGGGCCTGTCGCTCTTCCTGGTCCCGAAGTTCCACTTCGACTGGGAGACCGGCGAGCTGGGCGAGCGCAACGGCGTCTACGCCACCAACGTCGAGCACAAGATGGGCCTCAAGGCCTCCAACACGTGCGAGATGACCTTCGGCGACCAGCACCCCGCCAAGGGCTGGCTGATCGGCGACAAGCACGACGGCATCCGCCAGATGTTCATGATCATCGAGTTCGCCCGCATGATGGTCGGCACGAAGGCCATCGCGACGCTCTCGACGGGCTACCTGAACGCCCTGGAGTACGCCAAGGAGCGCGTGCAGGGCCCGGACCTCGCGAACTTCATGGACAAGTCCGCGCCCAAGGTCACCATCACGCACCACCCCGACGTGCGCCGCTCGCTGATGACGCAGAAGGCCTACGCCGAGGGCATGCGCGCCCTGGTGCTCTACACCGCGGCCGTCCAGGACGAGATCGCCCTCAAGCAGGCCGCCGGCGAGGACGCCTCCGCCGAGATCGGCCTCAACGACCTGCTCCTGCCGATCGTGAAGGGCTACGGCTCGGAGAAGTCGTACGAGCAGCTCGCCCAGTCCCTGCAGACCTTCGGCGGCTCCGGCTACCTGCAGGAGTACCCGATCGAGCAGTACATCCGCGACGCCAAGATCGACACCCTGTACGAGGGCACCACCGCCATCCAGGGCCAGGACTTCTTCTTCCGGAAGATCGTCCGCGACCAGGGCGCCTCGCTGAACATCCTCTCCGAGACGATCAAGAAGTTCCTCGCCGAGGGCCCCGGCGGCGAGGACCTCGCCCCCGCCCGCGACGCCCTCGCCAAGGCCGCCGTGGACCTGGAGGCCATCGTCGGCCAGATGATCGTCGACCTCACCGCCACCGGCGAGGACGTCAAGAACATCTACAAGGTCGGCCAGAACACCACCCGCCTGCTGATGGCCTCCGGTGACGTCGTCGTCGGCTACCTGCTGCTCCGCGGTGCCGCCGTGGCCGCCGAGAAGCTGGAGGGCGCCTCCGCGAAGGACGCCGCCTTCTACACCGGCAAGATCGCCGCCGCGAAGTTCTTCGCCGGCCAGGTCCTGCCCGGCGTCTCCGTCCAGCGCGCGCTGGCCGAGGCCGTCGACAACTCCCTCATGGACCTCGACGAGGCCGCCTTCTAAGGAAGCGCGCCCGCCTCGCCGACGAAGTCGTACGCGGTGTACGTACGCACAGTGGCCGGACCCTCCCTGTCGGGGGTCCGGCCACTGCCGTCCGGCCGTTTCGGCCGTTGTCGGTGGTTCGTGGCACGCTCGTAGACATGAGTCCACAGGAGCAGCACGGCAGCAGGGGGTATTCCGTCCCCACGGGGCGCCCGTACGCCCTCAAGGAGCTCCAGGCGAACGTGGGCGCCCTCGGCGACCGGATCAAGGACCTCTACGACGGCGCTCACCCCGCCGAGTACGACCCCGTGGCCGACGCCCTCTACGTGGCCTTCCAGACGGCCGCCGGCCTGGCCCCCGCCAAGAGCTACACCGGCTGCCCCGAACACCCCAACGGCGCCCTCGACCCCGAGGCGCCCGAGGGCTGGGGCCGCTGCCTCATCTGCAACGACCGCCGCCGCCTCGGCCGCCGCCTTCAGGGCGGCCGCACCGCCGGCCCCGCCCCCGCGGGCGAACAGCGGCGCCTCGGGTACCCCGTGCCCGAGGGCCCGTACACCCTCGACGTCCTGCGCCACTACCTCCGCGTGATCGACGAGCAGCGCTTCCACCTCACCCTGGGCTCCTCCGACCAGGACTTCGTGCGCATCGCCGACGACCTCCACCGGGCCTTCATCGTGGCCCGGGAACTGTCCCGGCCGCGCAACGCCTCGGGATGCTCCGAGCACCCCGGCGCGCCGATCGACCCCGATGCCCCTCCCGGCGAGGCCTGTATCTTCTGCGCCGGACGCAAGAGACGCGCGCAGCGGCCACCGCAGACCCCCGAGATGCTCCCGCGCATCCGCCGGGGCGAGCGCAGACAACTGCAGCGCAGATTCGAGCGTCCGCCGGGCTGAGAACGACGGGACCGCGGGGCAAACCCCCCGCGGTCCTCGACCTTTCGGCTATCCCGCCGCAGTCCGGCCATGGCGAACACGACCGTCGTTAAGGTGAACCACATGAGCTCTCCCGCCCGCTTCGACCGCGGCCACACCGACGATCTGATGACCTACCTGACGGCCAGTCCGTCGCCGTACCACGCAGTGGCGAACGCGGCGGAGCGGCTGGAGAAGGCGGGCTTCAGGCAGCTGTCGGAATCGGACGCCTGGGACTCGGGGTCGGGAGGCCGGTTCGTCCTGCGCGGCGGCGCGCTCATCGCCTGGTACGTGCCCGAGGGCGCGTCCGCGCACACCCCCTTCCGGATCATCGGCGCGCACACCGACTCCCCCAACCTGCGGGTGAAGCCCGTCCCGGACACCGGCTCGCAGGGCTGGCGCCAGGTCGCGGTGGAGATCTACGGCGGGACCCTGCTCAACACCTGGCTCGACCGCGACCTCGGCCTCGCCGGCCGGCTGACCCTGCGCGACGGCACCGAGCGCCTCGTCAACGTGGACCGCGCGCTGCTGCGCGTCCCGCAGCTCGCCGTGCACCTCGACCGCTCCGTCAACACGGACGGCCTCAAGCTCGACAAGCAGCGCCACATGCAGCCGATCTGGGGCCTGGGCGAGGCCCGCGAGGGCGACCTCATCGCATTCCTGGAGGAGGAAGAGGGCCTGCCGCAGGGCTCGGTGGCCGGCTGGGACCTGATGGTCCACTCGATCGAGCCGCCCGCCTACCTCGGCCGTGACCGCGAGCTGCTGGCCGGCCCGCGCATGGACAACCTGCTGTCGGTGCACGCCGGAGTCGCGGCCCTCGCCGCCGTCTCCACCTCCGAGGGCCTGGACCACATCCCGGTGCTGGCGGCCTTCGACCACGAGGAGAACGGCTCCCAGTCGGACACCGGCGCCGACGGCCCCCTGCTGGGCAACGTGCTGGAACGTTCAGTCTTCGCGCGCGGCGGCTCGTACGAGGACAAGGCCCGCGCCTTCGCCGGCACCATCTGCCTCTCCTCGGACACCGGGCACGCCGTCCACCCCAACTACGCGGAACGGCACGACCCTTCGCACCACCCGCGCGCCAACGGCGGCCCCATCCTGAAGGTCAACGTCAACCAGCGCTACGCCACCGACGGCAGCGGCCGCGCGGTCTTCGCCGCCGCCTGCGAACGGGCCGGGGTGCCGTGGCAGACGTTCGTCTCCAACAACTCGATGCCGTGCGGCACCACGATCGGCCCGATCACCGCGGCCCGCCACGGGATCCAGACGGTGGACATCGGCGTGGCGATCCTGTCGATGCACTCGGCCCGCGAACTCTGCGGCTCCGACGACCCGTTCCTCCTCGCGAACGCCCTGCTGGCCTTCCTGGAGGGCTGAGGCCCCCCAGGAAGCGCGTTCGCCCAGTCCGTCAGGCGTCCATGCCCGCCAGCACCAGCGGCAGGCGGGCGGCGCCGGCGGCCGTGACGACGACCGGCACGCCCCAGTCCTGCTGGTGGACGTGGCAGGCCGGGTACTCGTTGGCGGGGTCGTCGTCGCAGGACGCGGCCATCGCCGAGACGTGCAACACCCCTTCCGTGACGGCGGGGTTCAGCACCAGGTCCCGGAACAGGTCCGTCCCGGCGCCCTCCCCCTCCGCCAGCAGCTCCGGCGGGGTCGAGGAGACCAGCAGCCGGGTGGACGGCCCGTAGCGGGTGTCCAGCTTCTGCCCGGCCGGGGCCTGGAAGACCACGTCGAGGCGGAGCGTGCCGGGGGCCACCTCGGTGGCCGCCCGCTGCGTGCGGTGGGCGACCGCGTCGACCCGTACGGCCTCCTCCGGGAGCCGCAGCCGGGTCAGCCGGTGCCGGGCCGACTCCACCACCACGATGTCCTCGCCCACCAGCACGGCGTCGCTGGGCTCGCGCAGGTCGGTGGCGAGGGTGGACACCTGGCCGGTGGCGGGGTCGTAGCGCCTCAGGGCGTGGTTGTACGTGTCGCAGACCGCGACCGAGCCGTCCGGCAGGGCGGTGACACCGAGCGGGTGCTGGAGCAGCGCCTGCCCGGCGTCCCCGTCCCTGTGCCCGAAGTCGAACAGCCCGGTCCCGACGGCGGACCGCACGGCGTACCCGCCCTCGCCGTCCCGCTCGACGTAACGCAGCGCACTGGTCTCGGAGTCCGCGAGCCACAGCCGGTCCCCGGCGGCGGCGAGCCCGGACGGCTGCGCGAACCAGGCCTCGGCGGCGGGCCCGTCGACGAGCCCCTCGTTGGTGGTACCGGCCGCGACCCGGACGGTCCCCGCCTCCGGGTCCCAGGTCCACAGCTGGTGCACGCCGGCCATGGCGATCCACACCCGGCCCTCCCACCAGGCCACGTCCCAGGGCGAGGACAGGTCCACCTCCAGGGCGGGCCCGGAGGTCGGCGAGCCCTGCCACCACTGCCGCCCCGTCCCGGCGACGGTCTCCACGGCGCCGGTCTCCGGGTCGAACACCCGCAGCGCGTGGTTCACGGTGTCGGCGACCACGACCCGCCCGCCGGGCAGCAGCGCCAGCCCCTGCGGCTCGCTGAAGGCGTCCGGCCCGAATCCGCGCTCACCGCTGCCGATCCGCCGCACGACGGTCTCCCCGTCGGCCTCCAGCTCCACCAACTGGTGCCGCGTGGAATCGCTGACCAGCAGGTTCCCGGAGGACAGCACGAGCGCCTTCCCGGGGAACCGCAGGTCGGTGGCCACGGGCTCGGGCGCCACGTAGGGCCCGTCCCCGCGCCGCAGCGTCCCCTTGGCCTCGTGCTCGGCCTCCAGCTCCTCGACGAGCCGCGCGATGGCGTGCGCGTGCCCCTCACCCGCGTGCTGTGCGACGACGTACCCCTCGGGGTCGATCACCACGAGCGTGGGCCAGGCCCGCACGGCGTACTGCTTCCAGGTGGCGAGCTCGGGGTCGTCGAGCACGGGGTGGTGCACCTCGTACCGCTCGACGGCGTCGACGACGGCGGCGTGGTCGGCCTCGTGGACGAACTTCGGCGAGTGCACCCCGATGATCACCACGGTGTCCCGGTGCTTCTCCTCCAGCTCCCGCAGCTCGTCGAGGACGTGCAGGCAGTTGATGCAGCAGAAGGTCCAAAAATCCAAGATCACAACGCGCCCGCGCAGGTCGGCGAGGGTGAGTTCCTTCCCACCGGTGTTCAGCCAGCCGCCCTTGCCGATCAGCTCGGGGGCACGGACTCGGGCACGCTTGCGGGGTGCGGGCGCGGGGGTGGGCGCCGGAGCAGCATCGTTCATCCTTCAAGCTTGCCATCCGGGTATGAACAGCGGATCACGCAGGAGCGCCCGCCCGGCCGTCGCGGAAACGTCGCGGCAGCGTGGGTGGGGTCGCGCGGACGAGTGGTCTCCGGGGTGGGTGCCGCGACACGCGGGGCGGGGCGGGGGCGTTTCCGGGAGGCTGGGCCCGTGGCACTCTGGCTGCTCAACCACCTCAGCACCTTCACCCTCGCCGTGATCGTCGTCGGCGGGATCCTCGCGTTCTCGCTCGCCGGCAGCGTCCTCGCGCGGCGGCGGTACCCCTCGCTCGCCTCGGGCGAGCACAACGAGATGGTGGGCGTCGTCCTCGGCGTCTTCGGCGCCATCTACGGGATCATCCTCGCCTTCGTCGTCGTCACGCTGTGGACGCAGCTGGAGAACACCCAGGCCGTGGTGTCGACCGAGGCCACGGACCTCGCCCTGATCCTGCGCGACGCGCAGGCGTTCCCCCCGGAGGTCCGGCTGCAGGTCGAGCGGGGCGTCAGCGACTACGTGCACGCGGTGGCGGAGCGGCAGTGGCCGCTCATGCGCGAGGGCAAGGGCGACTTCGGCACGACCGAGACCCAGATGCGGGAGATGTTCCTCGCCCTCCAGGCGTACGAGCCCAGGACCGCCCGGGAGGAGGTCTTCTACTCCGAGGCCGTGGCCCGTCTCAACGACGTGGCCGCGCAGCGCCGCGCGAGGATCGCCACCGCCTCCACCCAGCTGCCGGTGCTGCTCCAGGTGCTGGCGTACGGGGGCGCGCTGGTGCTGATCCTGCTGACCTTCCTCTACGGCATGCGCCGGCTGCGGATGCAGCTGCTCTTCGTGGGCTCGGTGTCCGCGCTCATCGGGTTCAGCCTGCTGCTCGTGATCGTCCTGGACCGGCCCTTCTCCGGTGAACTGAGCGTGACCCCGGCGCCCTACAGCCAGGGGGCGCTGATGCGTCTGTGGATGGGCTAGGGGGTGGCCTCGGTGAACGCGTGCAGCGAGCGGACCAGGGCGTCCACGAAGGCGTCGCGGACCGGGGCCGGGAGGAGGTCCAGGGAGAGGTACGGGTTCAGGTCCTCCAGCTCGACCAGCAGCAGTTCGCCCGACGGGGCGCGGCAGGCGTCCACGCGCTGGATGCCGTGGTCGAGGGTGTTCCAGTCGATGAAGCGGCGTGCGAAGGCCAGGTCCTCGGGGGTCGGGGCGTACGGGGTGAGGTCCCAGCGGCGTTCGGGGTCCGGGGCGTGGAGGGCGTACTGGAAGGCGTCGTCGACGAAGTAGAAGGACACCTCGTACGCGAAGTCGATCCGCGGCTGGATGAGGATCTCCCCCGCCGGACCGGACGGGGTGGAGGTGAAGGTGAGACCCATGGAGTCGGCGCCCTGCTTGGGCTTGACCGCGTACGTGTCGGCGCGCGGCAGCAGGTGCAGGTCGGCCGGGTCGTCGACAGTGGGGATCACCGGGTACCCGGCGGCCGTGAGGTCGAGGAGGTACTGCTTGCCGGCCATGTCGCCGCGGCCGGTCAGCGGGTTGTAGACGGGGGTCCCGGCGGCCGGCGCGGCGGCACGGAAGGCGTCGTAGGCCTGCTGGTAGCCGAGCACCGGGCCGCTGTTGCGGACGACGACGGCGTCGAAGCCGGGCATGAGTGCCTGCGCGTCCAGCGGGTGGCACAGCGCGAGGGTGAAGTGCTCGCGCAGCCGGGCGGTGAGGAATATGTCCTCGTCGCAGTAGCGGCGGCCGCGTGCGGGGTACGCGAGGTCGGTCACGTAGAGCAGGCGCGTGGTGGGCTTCGTCGGCATGGGGCCACGCTATCCCGGGCAGCGATCAGCGCATGAAATACCTCGTTCGGGACAAAATGCTGGCCATCGGGGACGACTACTGGATCGAGGACGAGGACGGCCGGCACGCCTTCCTCGTCGACGGGAAGGCGCTGCGCTTCCGCGACACCCTGGAGCTGAAGGACCCCGACGGGCGGATCCTGCTCACGCTGCGGGAGAAGCTCTTCGCCCTCCGGGACGCGATGACCCTGGAGCGGGACGGGGTGCGGCTCGCGGTCGTCCGGCGCAAGCGGCTGTCGCTGCTGCGCAACCACTTCCGCGCAACCATGGCCGAGGGCACGGAACTCGACGTCAGCGGGCGGGTCCTGGACCGCGAGTTCAAGGTCGAGTACGAGGGCGAGCTGCTCGCCCTCGTCTCCCGGCAGTGGTACCGGCTCCGCGAGACGTACGCCGTCGACGTGGTCCGGGAGGACGCGGACCCGGCGCTGCTCGTGGCGCTCGCCGTCTGCGTGATCAGAATGGCCGAAAAGGAGCGGGAGGAAGGGGAGCGAGGGGAGGCCGGGGGCTGCGACGGCTGAGGACGGAGCCCCCAGAGCCCCCGGGGCTGCCCGCAGGGCCGCGCGCGGGCCTAGGGCCTGTCGTCAAACTGCCGTCTGCCCCGCCCTCCGGGCGACGACGGAAGTTTGACGCCAGGGCCTAGCGGCCCAGGGTGCGGTCCTTCAGGGCCGGGAACTGGTCGCGGGTGTCCGCCACCTTCGCCGGGTCGAGGTCCACCGTGAGGACGGCCTCGCCCGGGCCCGCCTCCGCCAGCACCTCGCCCCAGGGGTCCACCACCAGGCTGTGCCCGGCCTGTTCGACGCCCGCGTGCGTGCCGGCGGTCGCGCAGGCCAGGACGTACGCCTGGTCCTCGACCGCCCGCGCCCGGTTCAGCAGGGTCCAGTGCTCGCGCCGCCGGGCCGGCCAGCCCGCCGAGACGACCATCGTGGTGGCGCCGGCGTCGACGAGCCCGCGGAACAGCTCCGGGAAGCGCAGGTCGTAGCAGGTGGCGAGGCCGAGGGTCTGCTCGGGCAGGGTCACCGTGGTCAGGGAGTCGCCGGCGGACATCAGCACCGCCTCGCCCTGGTCGAAGCCGAAGCGGTGGATCTTCCGGTACGTCGCGGCGAGCTCGCCCGACGGGGACAGCACCAGGGCGGTGTTGTAGAGGGAGCCGTCCCCCGCCCGCTCGACGACCGAGCCGGCGTGCAGCCAGACCCCCGCGTCGGCGGCGGCCTTGGACATGACCGCGAAGGTCGGGCCGTCCAGCGGTTCGGCGTCCGTCTCGAACCGCTCGTAGGCGAAGGCGCCCACCGTCCACAGTTCGGGAAGCACGACGAGATCGGAGCCGCTCTGCTCCCGCACGAGCTCGGCGGCCCGCAGCCGCCTGGAAGCCACCGACTCCCCGTCGTTCACCGCGATTTGAATCAGCGAGGCGCGCACACTACCACCGTCCTGGCATGTCAGCCGGTCAACTCAAGGCCTACGATCGTCACACGAAAGCGCTGTCGGGGTGCTCATCGGCAGCGTAGTTTTGGGAATAGTCCACAACGCGCCACTGAACAGCCAGCGAGGGGTCCCGTTGACCGTCCATCCCAGTCTTGAGCCCTATGCCGACGCGTGGACCCACTCCATCGAGGCGATAACCGAGCTGGTCCTCCCCCTCTCGGAGGGCCAGTGGAACCTGCCGACGCCCTGCCCCGGATGGTCCGTCCGCGACGTCGTGTCCCACATCATCGGCCTTGAGCTGGAACAGCTCGGCGACCCGCGGCCGATCCACACGCTGCCGCGCGACCTGCGGCACGTCGTCGACGAGTTCACCCGGTACATGGAGGTGCCGGTCGACGTGCGCCGCCACCACACCGCGCCGGAGATGACCTCGGAGCTGGAGTACACGGTCATCCGCCGCCAGCGCCAGCTGCGCAACGAGAAGCGGGATCCGGCCACGACGATGGTGCGCGGCCCTCTCGGCAACCAGATCACGCTGGAGTTCGCGCTGCGGCTGCGCGCCTTCGACACGTGGATCCACGAGCAGGACCTGCGGGCGGCGCTGGGCGTCCCGGGGAACTGGGACTCGCCGGGCGCGTTCGTGGCGCGGGACATCCTCCTCGCCGGGCTGCCGAAGGCGGTCGCCAAGGGCGCGGGCGCGCCGCCGAACTCGGCGGTGGTCATCGACGTGCACGGGCCGGTGGAGTTCCTGCGGACCGTGCGCGTGGACGCGGCGGGCCGGGCCACCCTCGACAAGTCCCCCTCGCTGGGCCCGGCCGTGTCGCTGGCCATGGACTGGGAGACGTACGTACGTCTCGCCGCGGGCCGGGTGCGGCCGCGCACGGTCGCGGACCGGGTGAAGGTGGACGGCGACACCGAGCTGGCCGACGCCATCCTCAGGGCGTTCGCCGTGACCCCGTAACACCGGCACGGCACGGCACGGCACGGCACGGCCCGCGGTGGCGGGGGACACCCCCTAGGCCGGCTCGGCGGGGAGCGGCTCGCGGGGGTTGCCCCCGGCCGCTGGGGCGGCGGGGGCCGGGGTCTCGCGCTCGCGGGCGAGGGCCTGGGGGCACAGCCGCAGGACCTGGGTCAGGCCCAGCAGTTCCACCACGAACACCGACGAGAAGGCGATCCGGTAGTCGTCCCCGGTGGCGTCGAGCAGGATGCCGACCGCGAGCAGGGTGGTCATCGAGGCGAGGAAGCCGCCCATGTTGGTGATCCCGGACGCGGTGCCCTGCCGCTCGGCCGGGTTGGCCGGCCGGGCGAAGTCGAAGCCGATCATCGAGGCCGGCCCGCAGGTCCCGAGGACCGCGCACAGCGTGACCAGCAGCCACATCGGGGCGCGGTCGCCGGGGTACACGAGGACGGACGCCCACAGCAGCGCGGTGACGGCGACCGTGCCCAGCGCCAGCGGGAGGCGGGCGGCCGGGCGGCGCCCTATGAGCTGGCCGTAGACCAGGCCGAAGCCCATGTTCGAGGCGACCACCAGGGTCAGCAGCCCGCCCGCGGTGGTCCGGGACAGCCCCTGCGCCTCGACGAGGAACGGCATGCCCCACAGCAGCAGGAAGACCATCGCGGGGAACTGCGTGGTGAAGTGCACCCACAGGCCCAGCCGGGTGCCCGGCTCCCGCCAGGAGTCGCGGATCTGACGGCGTACGAAGCCGCCCGCGCCCGGGGCGGCGGGCGCTGGCCCCTGCCCCTCGGGGTGGTCGCGCAGGAACAGGACGAGGGGCACGAGGACGACCAGCCCCGCCACGGCGCTGCCCGCGAAGGCCGGCACCCAGCCGAGGCCGTGCAGGACGGGCGCCAGCACCAGGGTCGAGACCAGGTTGCCCGCCATCCCCACGAGCCCGGCGAGCTGCGCCATCAGCGGTCCGCGCCGGGCGGGGAACCAGCGGGTGCCGAGCCGCAGCACGGAGATGAAGGTCATCGCGTCGCCGCAGCCGAGCAGGGCGCGGGCGGCGAGGGCCATGCCGTACGAGGGGGAGAGCGCGAAGCCGATCTGCCCGGCGGTGAAGAGGACGGCGCCCAGCGTCAGCACCTTCTTGGTGCCGAGCCGGTCGACCATCAGGCCCACGGGGACCTGCATGCCCGCGTAGACGAGCAGTTGGAGCAGGGAGAACGTGGACAGGGCGGAGGCGTTGACGTGGAAGCGGTCCGCCGCCTCCAGGCCGGCCACGCCGAGGCTGGTGCGGAAGATGACGGCGACGAAGTAGACGGCGACGCCGATGCACCAGACGGCGACCGCCTTGCGGCCGCCGGGCGGCTCGGCGGTCATCGCGGCGGCTCGGCGGTCATCGCGGCGGTCGAGGCGGTCGTCGCGGCGGTCATCGCGGCGGCTCCGCGGTCATCGCGGCGGGACGCGGGTGGCTGACGGCATGCGTCCAGGATAGATACGTGAGAGGTGCAACGATCCTGTTCGTCCGCGATGTGGACGCCGGGCGCCCGCGGCTGCACCGAAGGATGTAGCCCGCGTTCGTCCACCGGCAGGACGAAGCGGGCCCGGCCCGCCGGGACGCTGGTGACATGGCCGACACCCTCCTGTCATCCCGCGTGGCCGCCACCGCGGCCCGGCTGCCCCTGCTCGACGTCCTGCGCGGCGCCGCGATCCTCGGCACGCTCATGACCAACGTGTGGATCTTCGCCTCGCCCGGCTCCGAGTGGGGCGTCCTCCAGGGCGGACTGGACCTGCCCGACCCGCTCGCCGACCCCTCCGCCGCCACCATCGCCGAGACCGCCTTCCGCTTCCTGGCCGACGGCAAGTTCCTCTCGCTGCTGACGATCCTGTTCGGTGTCGGCCTGGCCATCCAGTTCGACTCCGCCGCCCGGCGGGGCGAGCCGTGGCCGGGCCGGTACCCGCGGCGGGCCGCGTTCCTCTTCCTGGAGGGCACGGTCCACTTCGTCCTGGTCTTCGCCTGGGACGTGCTGATGGGGTACGCCGTCACCGCGCTGCTGGTGGCCTGGCTGCTGGCCCGCTCCGAGCGGGTGCGGCGGATCTCGACGTGGGTCGCGGCCGGGGTCCACCTGGCGCTGGTCGCCCTGGTGACGCTCGGGGACGCGGTCACCCCGGACTCGCCGGCCGAGCCCTCCCCGGAAGCCGTCCGGCTCTACGCGCACGGCGGCTGGGCGGAGCAGATCGGCTTCCGGCTCGACAACGCCCTGGTGCTGCGCATCGAACCCGTCTTCACCTTCGGGCTGCTGGTGTTCCTCTTCCTGCTCGGCGTCCGGCTGCACCGCGCCGGGGCCTTCGGCCCGGGCGACGGCGGGCGCCGGATCAGGCGCCGGATGGCCGCCTGGGGACTCGGGCTCGGGATGCCGCTGGGCATCGCCGCCGAGCTGGGCGGCCCCGACTTCTTCGTCCTGGGCCGCTACGCCATCGCCCCGCTGGTCGCCGTCGGCTACATCGGCCTGATCGGGTGGGCCCTCGACCGGTTCGCCGTCCCCGGCGCGCGGGCGCTCGGCTCCGTCGGCCGTACCGCCCTGTCCTGCTACGTCGGCCAGAACCTGCTGTGCGTCCTGCTCTGCTACGGCTTCGGACTGGGGCTGGCCGAGCGGTTCGGCGGGAGCGGGCCCTGGTGGGTGATGGGGCTGTGGGCGGCGGTGAGCCTGCTCCTGGTCGGCGCGTCCCGGCTGTGGCTGCGGTACTTCGAGCGGGGCCCGCTGGAGGCCTTGCAGCACCGGGCCCTCAGGCCCCGCCGCTGACGGGGCCGCCCGGGCCGCCCCGGCCGGACGGGCCGCCCGGGCCGGACGGGGCGGCGGCGGTGACCTCGACCTCCAGGACGAACTCGTCGTACGGGGCCTCCTGCGGGTAGGGCGGCCGGACCTGCGCGAAGCGGATCCGGGCCCGCCCGCCCGGGCAGCGGCCGCGGACCACGTACGTCCGCACCAGCGGGGCACCGGGCAGGACCCCGGCGGGCGACGGCGACGACGGGGCCTCGCTCACCGAGACGGCGTCGGCGTTCCCGCTGACCTGCCAGGTCCACACGTACCCGCGCGCCCCGCGCCCGGTGAGCCGCAGCTCGTACGACTCGCCCGCGCGCAGGGCGATCCCGCGTACCTCCACCCGCGCCTCCTCCGTGCGGCGGCCTACGCCGGACCGATCACCGCTCCCTCGTGCCAGCCCCCGCCGTCGCGCCAGTAGTGCTGGAGCAGCCGGTCGGCGCGCAGGGCGAGGACCTCCAGGTTGAACCCGAAGCTGCCCTGGAGCATCCCGGTGACGGCGAGCGCGTCGTGCCCGAAGACGGCGCTGCGGGTCCAGGGCGCGCCGGCCGCGTTCCCCCGCCACCAGTGCTCGATCCGGCCGTCGGCGCCGGCCACGCACAGCTCGTAGTTCCCGGCGGTGTCCTCGTCGGCGGCCCCGTACTGGCCCTCGATCATGCAGGGCGCGGAGCTGATGCGGCTGCCGAAGACCTCCCCGGCGCGCCAGACGAAGCCGTTCGGGTCGTCGCGCCACCACAGCTGCATCCGGCCGTCGGTGCGGGCGGCGACCAGGTCGAGGGTGCGGGAGCGGGTCTGGACGAGGGCCGGTCCGTAGTGGGCGATCCCCGAACCGAAGCGGCCGCCGTCGTTCCAGGTCCAGGGGGCGCCGTTGATGCGCCACCAGTGGTTCAGCCGGCCGTCGGCGGTGCGGACGACCACCTCGAAGTTGCCCGGCTTGCCGTAGTCGCTCTGGATGAACGCCGGGGTCGAGCCGATGGCCGCGTCGCCCGGCCCGAAGGCGCCGCCGTCGCGCCAGACGCCGAAGGCCTGCTCGTAGTACCAGTGGCGCAGCCGGCCGCCCGTGGTGACGTGCAGGGACTCCATGTTCCGGTTGTAGGTGGTGCCGGTGAAGGCGGGCTGGCCGGAGGCGTCGGAGGCGTACGTCCGGCCCCGCGCCCAGGCGAAGGGGGCGTCGCCCTCGCGCCACCAGTGCTGGAGCCGGCCGTCGCCGGCGGTCGCGGCCATCTCGAAGTTGCGGTGGGCGCGGCCGTTGCCGCTCTCGTAGACGCTGCCCGCGTGCAGGCGGCGCTTGCTCCAGGGGTCGATGTTGGTGCCGCGCAGGCCGCACTTGGCCCAGTAGTCGATGTTGACCTCGCCGTAGGCGATCCGGCCGTAGCCGCCGACGTGGTAGCCGGGCCCCCAGGAGTTCTTGAACAGCCAGCAGCCGGCCGCGTCGTCGTAGCCGACGACCAGCACGCAGTGCCCGCCGGCCAGCCGGTCGCTGGTGCGGTGGTACACCCCCGCCCCCAGCCCGAAGAAGTCGTCGTAGACGTCGAAGCAGGCGGTGAGGGGCCCGACCGTGTCGAGCCACACCTTCTGCTGCTCGACGTCGCCGAGGCGTACGTAGTCGCTGATGCGGACGGTCCGGCCCGAGCGGTCCCAGCTGGGCGTGTACTCGGCGCGCCAGGCGTCGCGCCGCTCGGCGGGCAGGCCGGGGGGCGGGGTGCCGTACGGCCAGCAGTCCGGGTCGGCGAGACCGCCGTTGTCCTTGATCCAGTCGAGGGCCGTCTCCGGGTCGCCGCCCTGCCCGCAGGCGCACTTCAGGCCGTCGTGGACGTCCCCCTCGGAGCGCTCGGCCCAGACGTCGTGCTCGATCCGGGCCATCGACTCGACGAGCCCGGCCGCGCCGAAGGCCCAGCAGGAGCCGCAGGGGTTCTGGTCCTTGACCTTGGTCAGCCAGGGCCAGCCCCAGCGGTTGCGCCAGTCGACGGCGGCGGGCCGCCCGGCGCCCGTCCCGGCGTCGGGGAGCAGGCCGTTGGCGGCGCGGCGGCGGGTCAGGTGCGGGTTGCCGCTGTCCCGGCCGGCGAGGGCGCGCAGGTCGACGGGGCCCGCCTCGGCGGCGGGCGTCAGGCTGACCCCCGGTTCGAGGCCGAGTGAGGGCCTCGGTACGGGTTCGTCGTCCGCCAGGTGCTCGCTGACGGTCCAGCGTGCCCCTCGCCGCACGAGCTGCGCCCGCAGCTCCCCCACCGTCTGGACAGACTCCTCCGGCATTTCCGGCCCCCCAGCTGCAACCCTCGGTCGTGAGCCCGGGGAGCGTCTCCCCGCCGCCGGAGCCCGTCAAGGGTGTCCGCACGGTCGCGCGGCGGCACGGGGGGTCGTACGGCGGCCCGCGCACGAACCGGCCCGGCATCCGCAGCGGAGTACGGGGACCGGGCGGGTGCGGGGAATCGTGCGGGAATCGGTTCCCGCCGGTCATGGAAGGCAGCCCCCACCGGCTCGGACCTGCCTGCCCTCGCGTCCCCGCCGCCCCCTCCGGCCCGCCGCCGCCCGGGACCGGAACCGGGACCGGCACCGGCATCCCGCCCCTACGGGGTCATGGCCTGGCCGCCGATCCCCGGCGCCCCCGCCAGCTGGCCCCGCCACCACGCCTCGGCCTCGGCCCGGCTCATCCGCGCCCACTGCGGGGTGCGTTCCACCTGGGCGTGCCCCAGCCGGCGCGCCAGCGCGACCAGTTCCCGGCCGGCCGCGCCGCGGGCCGCCTGGTAGTCCCGCAGCAGCTCCTCCCAGGTGGCCGCCCCGGCCCACGCGGCCCCGAAGGCGGTGGCGTCCTGGAGCGCCTTGGCGGCGCCGCTGGTGTTGTGCGGGCGCACCACCGTGGCGGCGTCCCCGGCGAGGAGGAGCCGGCCGGCGGCGGTGGTCTCGGTCTCCAGGTCGTAGATGGGCTGTACGAAGGTGGCCGCCGGGTCGGTCAGCGCCAGCGCCCGGCCCCAGTACGGCGGGAACTCCCGCTCCAGCAACGCCCGCAGGTGGTCCAGGAGTTCCGGGGTCAGCGCGCCCGGCGGGAAGCTGGTGGGGTCGTCGAAGCGCAGCCGGCCGTCCTGCGGGGGCGGCGCGTAGAGCACCCAGTTGACGCGCGGCCCGTGCGGGCCGGGAATCCGGTAGATCACGCAGCTCCCGCCGGGGTAGCACACGGTGGTCACCGCATCGGGGAAGGACTCCGGCCCTTCCGCCAGTGCCGCGTCGAAGTTGCCGCGCCAGCAGACGTACCCGGCGTAGTGGGGCCGCGCGCCCGGGGCCACCGCCTCCCGCACCACCGACCGGTACCCGTCCGCGCCGACGGCCAGGTCGTACCGCTCGACCGTGCCGTCCCCGAACCGCACCTCGGCCCCGTCCCCGCCCCCGGCCACGCCCGTGACGGTCACGCCCCGCCGGTACTCGACCGCGTCCGGGACCGCCCCGCGCAGCCCGCGCCACAGCAGCCCCCAGTGGTACGAGTGGAACAGGAACGGCTGCTCCCAGACGAGCCGCCCGCCCGGCCCGGCCTCCGCGTCCCGCACCACCCACCGCCGCCGCAGCAGCCGGTGCGCCGGGATCCCGCCGGGCAGGGCCCCGGCGGCGGCCAGTTCGGCGGCGCGCTCGTCGTGCACGCACAGCCCGACGCCCCGGTCCGCGAGCCGGCCGCGGGTGCGCTCCAGTACGACGACCCGCCCGGCCCCGGCCCGTACCGCCGCGGAGGCGAACGCGCACCCCGCGATGCTCCCGCCGACCACCGCCACCGTTCCGCCCCGCATAACCGCCCCCTGCCGAAGCCGAGTTGCCCTGGGACCGCCACCGTACCGGCGGGAGCCGCCGACGGGAGGCGCCCCGCCGCGGCGGGCGTCGGCGAAGCGCGAGCCGGAGGTCAGCGGGGGGCGTCCGGCGCCCGCACCCGGCGCGGCCTGCGCGACGCCGCCCGTACCGGGCCCCGGGGCCCGCCGGGCGGGACGGGGTGCCCGGGCCTACGCTGGGGGCCTCGGGGTCCTGGGGTTACCTGGACGGCAGGAGGCCGCGCCATGACGCCGACCGCCCTCACCCGGCTGCGCCGGGCCTGCGTGGCCCTGGCCGCCGCCGGTGTGCTCCTCGCCCCGGCCGCCGCGGCGGCCCCCTCGCCCCCGCCCTCCCCCTCCCCCTCCCCTTCGCCGGAGTTCCCGGAGCTGACACCCGCCGTCGCCGCGAGGCTCGACGCGGCGATCCGGGACACCCTGCGCGAGGCGAAGGTGCCCGGCGTGATCGTGGGGCTGTGGGCGCCGGGGAAGGGCAGCTACGTGAAGACGTTCGGCGTGGCCGACAAGGAGACCGGCGCGCCGATGCGGACGGACTTCTACACCCGCATCGGCAGCCAGACCAAGACCTTCACGGTCACCGCCCTGCTGCGCCTCGTCGACCAGGGCAAGGTGGGCCTGGACGATCCCATCGGCACGTACGTCTCCGGCGTCCCGAACGGCGACCGCATCACCCTGCGCGAGCTGGCCGGCATGCGCAGCGGGCTGTTCAACTACAGCGAGGACGACGACTTCGACAAGGCCCTCACCACGGAGGGCACCCGGCCCTTCACCCCGCAGCAGCTCCTGGCCTACTCGTTCAAGCACCCGGTGAACTTCGCCCCGAACGCCGAGTTCGAGTACTCCAACACCAACCTGGTCCTGCTCGGCCTGGTCATCGAGAAGGTCACCGGCCGGCCCCTCCACCAGGTCCTGAAGCAGCAGGTCATCGACCCGGCGGGGCTGCACCACACCCTCTTCCCCACCACCGCCGCCTTCCCGTCCCCGCACGCGCAGGGCTACACCGACCAGTCGGCGTCGGGCCGGATCGTGAACGCGACGGACTGGAACCCCTCGTGGGCCTGGGCGGCCGGCGCGATGATCTCCGACCTGGAGGACCTGCGCAGCTGGGCCAAGACCCTGGCGACGGGCACCCTGCTGAAGCCCGCGACCCAGGCGGAGCGCCTGAAGACCACCTCGATCGGCATCCCCGGCGCCGGCTACGGCCTGGGCCTCTTCGACGTCCAGGGCTGGATCGGCCACAACGGCTCGCTGCCGGGGTACGAGAGCCTCGGCATCCACCTCCCGGAGGAACAGGCCACCCTGGTGGTCATCCTCAACACCGACGTCCTGCACGACGGCCAGGAACCCAGCACCCTCTTCGGCGAGGCCGTCACCGAGATCGTCACCCCGGACCACGTCTACCCGGGCCACAAGCCGACCCCGCCGAGGCACGGCTGAGGCGGCGGCCGAGGCACGGCCGAGGCACGGCTGAGGCGGCGGCGCCCCCGGGCTCAGGCCGCCCGGTACCCGGCGAGCAGCTGCTCCGCGATCCGGGTCAGGCCGTGGTCGAGCCGGCGGAAGTAGGTGGCCCGGCTCAGGTGCAGGCGGTTCGCCACGCCCACGTGATCGGCCCGGCGGCGCAGGTAGTAGGCGTCCAGTATCCGGCCCGCCTGGGCGGTGGGCGGGTCGTCGGAGCCGATGAGCACCCCGATCGCGTCGACGAGGGCCGTGCGCAGTTCCTTCGGGGCCGGTGTCGCGGGCGAGGCCAGCAGCGCGCTCCGGGCGAGGCGGACGGGGTCGTGGAGGTTCTCCAGCGCTGTGCGGACCTCCGCCACGCACCACCGGAGGTCCACCGGGACGGACCCCCCGGCCGGCCCGGTGGCGGCCATCCGTCCGAGCCATGCGGCCAGGCCGTCCGGGGTGGCGAACGCCAGCTCGTGGATCTCCGCGTGCGGCCCCCCGTCGGCCGGCTCGTGGCGGGCCGTGCCCACGAAGCCGAAGCCGAGCCTGCGGACCAGCTGCTGGTATGCGGGCGAGGGCGTCGCGACCACGATCCGCCGCTGCTCGATCCCGTCGGCCAGGATCCGGCGCAGCAGCGCCGCGTGCGCGTGCGGGTGTCCGTCCTCGCACGCCGCCATCCCGATGAACGTGCCGCCGGACCCGACGGCCAGCCGGTCGGTGTGCTGGCGCGTCACCGGCTCGATGACGGCCGCCGCCCGGTCGGTCAGCAGCGGGGCGTAACTCATGCCCACCGGCCGGTCGTCGGGCCCGCACACCACGCGGAACCCGTCGGGAGTGTGCCGGAGCCAGCCGTCGAGCAGGCGTTCCGTACGGGCGGTGCTGTGGCCGCCGCGGCGCGCCCACTGGTCGGCGAGCCCGGCGATCCACTCGTGGTCCTCGGGCCGGGCACCTCGTACGGTCGGCACGGCCGGGGCGGGCGGGAACAGCGTCCGCCGGACGACCGGGTCGTCGGTCAGGTACAGCGAGTGCTCCGCGAGCGCGCGTCGGCGTCCGTCGTCGGTGGTCGCGGCCAGCAGGCGCAGGTTGCGGGAGGCCGCCCTCGTGATCGCGGTGCGGTGCGCCACGGGCCGGCGCCAGCGGTACCGGAGGTCGAGGAGGGTCCGGAACGGTTCGACCACCGCCGGGCCGCACTCGGTGGCCGTGATCAGCGCGAGGTCGGTGAGCGCGGCGAACCAGTCCGGTCCGTCCGGTGGCGGGACCAGCTCGGACAGCAGTTCCTCGTCACCCCGCCCCACCGCGGCCAGCGCGTCCAGTACGTCGGACAGGTGCCGGTCCAGCGGGACGCCGCCCAGGAGTTCGCGCAGCGCCCGGTCGGCGACGGCTCCCGGCACGTCCGGCGGTGTCGGCGCGAGCAGTGCCCGGCTCAGCCCGCCCGCGACCCGGGGCAGCCCGCCGGCCAGGGCCACCACCAGGTCGATCCCGGCCGTGACGCCGAGCGCGGCCGCCAGCTCGCGGACCTCCGCGTCCGTCCACGGGGGTACGGGCACGGTGGCCGTACCGGGCAACGGGCGCGTGCTCGCCAGGACGACGTGCGTCCGCGTCCCGGCCCGGCGGAGCCCGCTCCGCAGGACATCCCCGAAACCGGGCGCGTCGGCGTCGTCGACGTACACGACGGGGTGTGCGGCCTCGTGCGCCTCGCGCAGGGCGGCCCCCGGGTCGCCGCGTCGGGCGCTGACGACCGTCTGCCCGTCGGCGAGTTGGCGCAGGACGGTGCTCTTCCCCGACCCGAGGGGTCCGACGAGGCAGACGACGACGGCTCGTCCCGCCCCCGCGAGGAGCGCCGTCACCTCGTCCCGGACTGCCTGCTGCCCGGCGTTGGCTAACGCGGGCTCGGACGGTGCTCTTTCCATGACGGGATCCCCCACCCTCTCGTCACCGTTGGGCTGACGATGATAGGGCGGGGGCACCTGCCGAAGGGGGCATTCCGATCACTCCGGGAGGCCCTGGGACCTCCCGGAGCGACGCGTCAGCCCCGGATGTCACTCACCGCAGATGATCACGTGCACCACGGTGCCGTCGGAGTAGATGATGTACCCGCCGTACCGGCAGTCGGAGGCCAGAGCCGCCTGCTGCGCGGCGCTCGCGTCGGACACCAGCGTGACCTTCTCGGACTTCGCGGCCGGCGCGGTCGCCGCCGAAGCCGGAACGGCCGCGAACAGCATGGCGCCCAGCCCGAGCGCTCCCCCGGCCAGTGCGGTACGCATACGTCGCATCATGATTTCCCCTCACTATCCCTGACACCCGTACGGGTGGGCCTCTGCCCCCTGACGTCAGAGGCGGACACCCACGACCGTACGAGCGGGAGGGTCGCTCGGAGTCTCACGAAGGTCTCACCATGAGGGGTTGGCCATGACCGACGCGGCGTCCGGGTGCTCAACGCGACCCCGCGAAGACCTCCCACGCGGCGGGGGTGACCTCGATGACGGGGCCGTCCGCGCGCTTGCTGTCCCGGACCGCGACCGTGCCGGCCACGTTCGTGGCGACCTCAACGCAGTCCGTGTTGTTCGTGCTGTTGCTGTAGCTGGACTTCACGAAGCGGTACTCGCTCATCCCTGCATTCCCTTACTGATGGCCTCGATCAGATGGACTGAGTCCCGCGGCGCAAGGCTCATGCGCGCCACGCGGTCGAACGCTCGGGCGTACACCTCGGTTCCTTCCGCTCCCTCCGTCCACACAGTAGCGCCGAGGCTCTCGGCGTAGGCCACGTCCACTGCCCCAGGTTCTGCGAAGGACAGGAGGTTGAAGGCACTCGGGACACTCCGGATGGCGCCCGCCCGGAAGGGCAGCACCTGCACGTGGACGTTGGGTCGCCCAGCCACGTCGATGAGGTGGTTGAGCTGCGCGCTCATGACGTCCCGGCCGCCGATCTCCTGACGCAGTGCGGCCTCCCAGATCACGGCGTGGAACTCCAGAGGCCGGTCACCCCACAGCCGCGCCTGCCGCTTGATCCGGGTGTCCACCATCTCCTCGATCTGGTCCGGGTGCGTCCACGAGTCGGAGCTGACGCCCAAGGACCGTACGTAATCCGGGGTTTGGAGCAAGCCGGGGATCAAGGCCAGTTGCCACGTCTTGATGTGCGTGGCGACGTCCTCCATCGCGACGTACTCCGAGAAACTCCCCACCGTCCGGACCTGCTGCCACCAGCCCTTGGCCTTGCGGCGTTCACGGTCCAGTCGGGCCAGATCCAGCAGGCCGCTCACGACCTCGGCTTCGGTCACGCCGTAGAACTCGCACAGCACCCGGATGTCCGGGTCCCGCATCGGGACCCAACCGCTTTCCATCTTGGTGACTTTGGTCGTCGTGGCGCTGATCGCCTGCGCTGCTTGCTGCTGGGTCTTGCCCGCCGCCATGCGGAGCTCGTACAGCTCTCCGCCCAGCCGACGGCCCAGCACGGTCGACACCCGGTTGCCCTGGTCTGCTCGCCTTCCACCGTTCACCGCGTCAGTTTCGCGCCCACACCGAGCGCAAGTCGACACCCGCTCACCCACACGGGGAACATTTTCCCCGAGCCGCTTGCCCCCACCGTCAGCACACCCCTACCGTCGGTGACGAACTGCTCACCGCACAGGATCAGTTGGCGGAAGTGAACCGGCATGCCCGCACCACGGGAGCCGGCAGGCCACCGCCCGACCAGGAGGTGCCATGACCACCCTCACCCGCTACGGCGTACGCAACTACCCGCCCCGCCAGGACTCCGTACCCGCCGCGCGGCGGTGGGCCGCGTGGCTGGCCGTGGCGTGGGGGGAGCCGCGGGCGGCTTCGGACGTGGCGCTCCTGACCAGCGAGCTCGTCACCAACGCGCTGCTGCACGGCGCGGTCCGGGACCGGTACATCCGGGTCGAGGTGCAGCTCGACGGAGCAGTGCTCCGCATCGCGGTCACCGATCCGAAGGGCGAGCGGTGGCCCGAGCCGCGAGCGGTGTCCGACGAGGACCAGTACGGGCGCGGGCTGCGGATCGTGGAGGCCGTCGCCCAGCGGTGGGGGGCGTCACAGCGGGTGGTCGGCAAGACCGTGTGGGCCGAGTGCGCGCTCCCGGGGCCCGTATAAGGTCCCCCGTATGGATGGCTGGACGGCGCCGAGTGCGATCGAGAGGGAGCTGTACGAGGCCAAGCGGCGCGGCGACTGGCCGGGGTACCTCGACGCCCTCGCGCGCGCCGAGCTGTTCCTGCCGCAGGCCCGGGCCGACGTCGACGCCGATCCCCGCGCGGCCCGCTTCCACCCCGGCCCCTCCGGCCTCGCCGTCTACACCCGCGGCATGCTCCCCGTCCCCGACGCGGACACCGTGTACCTGCGCCAGAGCCTCGCCTGGTTCGCGAACGCCTGGGACCACCGGGACCCCGCCCACCTCGCCGTGAACCCGGGCACCCCCGCCGAGGCCTACCTCACCACCTCCCCCGCCGACCGCGCCCGCTGGCGCGCGCACTGGGACGCCGCCCCCTCCTGGGGCCTGGCACCGGGCACCCTGCACGCCCTGCACACCGGAGGTCCGCTGCACGGGCCGGTCGCGCACGGGCTGGCCGTCGGCGCCCACCTCGCCGTCTCCAACGGGGAGTTCTGGAACGCCATCGCCCACCACGGCAACGGCTACACCCACGAACGCGACCGCCTGCGCAAGGCGTGGGGCGTCATGGACACCGCCGGCTGGTTCGACGTGCTCCAGCGGATGCTGAACGCCGAGATCGTCAGCCCCGTCTGGGAGTACGCGCTCCGCGTGCGCCGCGTCCTCGCCTCCGAGTTCGCCGGCCCGCTCGACGCCGAGCAGTGGCGTGACGCCGCCGAGGCCGGCCTGCGCCACGGTGCCGAGAAGGCCGCCGAACCGCAGCTCACCCCGGACGGGGTGACCGTCGCCGCGCCCCGCCCCGTCGCGGAGGTCGAGGGGGAGATCGCCGGGGTGCGCCGGCTCATCGGCCGGATAGCCCGCTACGAGCAGCGCTTCCGGGCCGACGGACTGCTCCCCGGGGACGGCTGGGTGCGTTCGGTGCACGCCTGGGACCTCGGCCGCGCCTCCCAGATGGCCCGCTGGGGTCTGGCCACCCGCTACGGCACCCTGGACGACGCCGAGCGCGCCGTGCTCCGGGCGAGCGCGGCGGCCCGGCGGGCGTACGGGTCGTGGGAGGAGTTCTCCGCCGGGTACGCGCTGGGGCGGTGCCTGCACTTCGACGAGGAGGAGTTCGGGCGCTGGTACGGGTCCTCGCTGGCCACCCACCTGACGCTGACCACCGATCCGGCCAGCCCGTACCGCAACATCCCCTGGGAGCCGGCCGACTTCGGGTAGTACGCCCGGCCCCGGGAAAACCCCGGACTCCGGCCCTTTCGCCAACTACCGTCAGCCGTATGACCATTGCGCTGAACGACGCGGTACGGCAGCTGCTCGACTCCCCCCACCCGGCGGTCCTCTCCACCCTCAACCCCGACGGCAGTCCGCAGAGTTCGGTGGTCTGGGTGTCCCGCGACGGCGACGACCTGCTGGTCTCCACCGAGCGCGGCCGGCGCAAGGAGCGGAACATCGCCCGCGACGGGCGGGTCGGCCTCACCGTCTTCGACCTCGCCAACCCCTACCTGTACGCGGAGATCCGGGGCACCGCCACCCTCACCGAGGACACCGGCCGGGCGGTCGCCGTCCGGATCGCCGAGGAGTACCTGGGGCCGGGCGCCGGCAAGGAGTACCAGGACGCCGCCGACGGGGCGGTGCGCGTGGTCGTGCGCATCACCCCGTCCAAGGTGCTCGGCAACGCGGCCAAGGCCTGACGGCCCCGGGGCCCGGGGCCTCGGGTCCTGAAGGCCTGACGGCCTCGGGGCCCGGGCCCTCAGGGCCTGCGGCCCGGCAGCCGCAGCGCCGGGATCACGGAGAGGGCCAGCAGCAGCGCCGCGACCCCGTAGGCGAGGCGGAAGCCGTCCGGGCCCAGGCCCGTGCCGCCGAGGACCACGGACAGCAGGGCCGTCCCCACCGAGGCCCACAGCTGGGAGTTGATGCTGAGGGCGGTGCTCGCCGCGGCCATGCGCTCGCCGGGGAGGTCGCGGCTGGCGGTGGTCATCGTCGGCATCAGCACCATGCCGGCGCCGACGCCCATGACCATCGCCGCGCCGACCACCAGCCAGGCCGGCGCCCCTTCGGTGCCGGTCAGCAGGGCGGTGGCCAGCATTCCGAGGGCCGCCACGACCGCCCCGGCCGGGATCAGCCGGCGCGGGGCGACCTTGTCGATGCGCCGCGAGGCGATCTGCATGGTCAGGCCGACGGCGATCCCGACGGGGGCCAGGAGCAGGCCCGCCGCGCTCGCGCTGAGCCCGCGCGCCTGCTGCCAGTACATCGGGGCCAGCAGCATCGACCCGAAGTAGCCGCAGGCGAAGAGGGCCAGGGTGGCGATCCCGGCGCCGAAGGTCCGGTCGCGCAGCAGCCGCAGGTCCAGCAGCGGCTCGCGCACCCGCAGCGCCCGCCGGACGAACGCGGCGGCGAGCACGGCGCCCGCCAGAGTGGGCAGCAGCGTCCCCGGGGCGGTGAACTCGCCGCCCTCGCCGCCCCGGGAGAGCCCGAACAGCAGCAGGGCGAGGCCGGGCGAGAGCATCAGCAGCCCGGGGACGTCCAGCCGGGGCGCCGACGCCGGGTCGGCGGGGGCGTCGGGCCGGAGGAGTTTCGCCGCGAGCGCCAGGGCGGCCGCCCCGACGGGCAGGTTGACGAGGAAGATCCACTCCCAGGAGGCGGAGTCGATCAGCCAGCCTCCGAGCATCGGGCCGGCGACGGGGCCGACCAGGATCGGCAGCCCGAGCAGGGCCATCGCCCGTCCCATCCGGGCCCGGTCGGCGTCCCGCATGACCATGGTCATGCCGACCGGCATCAGCAGCCCGCCGCCGAGCCCCTGCAGGGCGCGGAAGACGATCAGGCTGCTGGCGCTCCACGCGCAGGCGGCGAGCAGCGAGCCCAGGGTGAACAGGACGAGGGCGGTCAGGTAGGTGCGCTTGGCGCCGATCCGGCCCATGGCCCAGGCGGCGGCCGGGATGACGGCGGCGAGGGCGAGGGTGTAGGCGGTGGCGGTCCACTGGATGGTCTCCAGCGGGGCGTGGAAGGCCTCGGAGAGCCGGCCGAGCGCCACGTTGACGATCGTCATGTCGAGGACCGCCATCACGGAGCCGGTGATGACGACGGCGATCGTCTTCCCTAACGGCCCGGCCCCGGCGCCGGGGTCCCTCAGGGGTTCCGTGGAGGACGAAGCGGGTGCGGTGGTCATGGCGTCCGGTTCCCTCAGCCCTCGTAGGGGCGGGTCGCGCGTGCCGTCCGCAGGGCCCGTCCCCACCAGTCGAGCTGGCCGAGCATGTTCTTCGTGGCGCTCTCGGTGACGGCCGCGTCGCGCGGTATGCCGTCCGGGCCGAGTCCGGACCAGGGGCCGTGCAGGCTCACGGAGTCCCGTACGGTCACCGTGTGCAGTTCGGCGAAGACCTGCCGGAGCTGCTCGACGGCGCGCAGCCCGCCGCCGACGCCCCCGTACGAGACGAAGCCGACGGCCTTGGCCTGCCACTCGGGCCGGTGCCAGTCGATGAAGTTCTTCAGGACGGCCGGGAAGCTGTGGTTGTACTCGGGGACCACGATGACGAACGCGTCGGCGGCGGTCAGGCGCGGGCTGACCTCGGCCAGCGCGGCGGCGGCCGCCGGGTCCGGGGATCCGCCCCAGTCGGGCATGGCGAGCGGGAGTTCGACGTCGGCGAGGTCGACGACGTCGAACTCCAGGCCGGTGTCGTGGGCGGCCGCGGCGCTCAGGAACCAGTCGGTGACGGCGGGGCCGCGGCGGCCCTCGCGGACGCTGCCGGTGACGACGGCCACGCGCAGCGGCTCGTCCGGGACTGTTTCGCGTGCAGACATGATGATCCCCCTTGGACTGCGGACCGGCCGCCCGGTGCGGCCTCCGCTCCGCTAAACTACAACGAGCGTTGTAGAAACTGCAACGCTCGTTGTAAAAAATGAAGGAGGCAGGTGTGGCCGGCAGCAACGACGCCCGGGCAGAAGACGTACAGGGGGAGGTCTCGCCGCGGAAGCTGGCGAAGCGGATCGCCCTGGCGAAAGCGGCCTGCGGGGTGTTCGGCCGCGACGGGTACGCGCGCGCCTCCGTCGACGCGCTCGCCGAAGCCGCCGGCGTCTCCACCCGGACCCTTTACAACCACTTCCCGGGCGGCAAGGCGGAGCTCTTCGCCACCGTCGTCACCTGGACCTCGGGCGAGGTGCGTGACGCCCACATCGCCAAGGTGCGCGCGCTCGTCGACCCCGGCCGCCCGCCCCACCCGGACAACCTGGAACGCGATCTGACGGCCCTCGCCCGCGCCCTGGTCTGCGTCATGTTCGAGCACTCCGACCACTTCGCGCTGGTCCGGCACCTGCACGCCGAGGTGGGCCACGTCCCGGCCGACGTGCTGGAGGCGTGGAAGGAAGCCGGACCGCGCCCGGTCGCCCGCGCGCTCGCGGAGGCCTTCGAGGCCCTCGCCGCCGCCGGGCTGCTCGACGTGCACGGCGACGCGGAACTGGCGGGCACCCACTTCACGGCCCTGTCCGCGCACCAGATCGTGCAGCAGTCCCACTACGGCCTGCTCCCGCTGGGCGAGGAGGAGACCGACCGGCTGCTCCTGGGCGGGGTCGCCGCGTTCCTGCGCGCCTACCGGGCCGGATGACGCCCCCTGCCCGGAGCGGGTCTAGGGCAGTGCTGGACGGACCCGCGACCAGGCGTCCAGCGCCAGCGCCGCCGGCGTGCCGTCCGCCAGGTACGGGCGGGCGGCGCCCGTCCAGCGCAGCAGGTGCCTGATGTGGCGCAGGTGCACGATCTCCGCCCGGGGCAGCTCGCGCCACCCGCGCGCCCGCTCGGCCGCCCGCGCCGGGGTGAGGTCGAGCAGCGCGAGGGAGTCCCGGCACAGGGCGACCGGGTCGCCGCCCGGTCCGGGCCCGAACTCCCGGAGGAGGTAGCCGCGTACGAAGGCCAGCTCGATCCCCCGGACCAGGTCGGAGGCGCCCTCCACCGCCGCGCAGCGGTACGCCGCCGCGACCGCGAGCGCGCCCCAGCGCAGCCGCGTCGCCTCCGGCAGCAGGTCGTCCCGCATCCCGCCCACCGCGAGGCCGCGCAGGGTGCGCGGGTGCGGCTCGTCGGTCAGCGGCGGCCCGGTGGCCAGCCAGGCCTCCAGCTCCGCCAGGCCGTGCCCGTCCGGCGGTACGCGGGTCAGCACCTGGCCCCGGCTCAGCAGCGCGACGGCGGCGCCCGCGAGGCGGACCCGCGCCGTGTGCCCCGCACCGAAGGAGCCGACGCCGGTCCCGTGGCGCTCTATGGCGCGCAGCCACAGCCGGGACTGCCCGGCCGCGTAGACCTGTCCGGCCCGGGCCGTCCCGCCGACGCACCGGACGAGGCACACCCCGCCGGTGACGTCGGCCTCCTCCACGGCAAACACCTGCAACTCGGCGAACGGCATGGCCGGGAGGGTACCGGGTCAGGCCCCGGGCGGGGCCTCCAGGACGAGACGGACCTCGGTGACCTCGTAGCCGGCCCGGTCGAAGGCGGCGGCCATGGGGAGGTTGACCGTGTCGGTGGTCGCCGTGATGCGCTCGGCGCCTTCGGCGGCGTGGAAGCGGGTGATCTCGCCGAGGACCTCGTCGATCAGGCCCTTGCCGCGCTGTTCGGGGACGACGCCCAGGTAGCCGACGTTGCGGTGGTAGGGGGTCGCGGAGGGGATGGCCATCCCGGCGAGGGTGCCGTCGGGGAGGTGGGCGAGGCGCCACCAGGAGCGTTCGCCGGGGCAGTCGCGGTAGAACGCGAAGTCCTCGCGGGCGAACTCCTCCTCGGTCATCGTGGCCAGCTCGCTCCGGGTGTTCAGGTCGAGGCTGCCGCGCGAGAGCCGGGCGAAGCCGTCGAGGAACTCCTCGTCGGTGCCCTCGCGGAAGACGAGCCGTCCCGTGGGCTCCGCCGTCCCGGCGGCCGGCGTCCACTCGTAGCGCAGCCGCTCGATCTCCCGCGTCAGCCCGGCCCGTCGCGCGGCCTCCTGACGCCACGCCACCGCGTCGGCGAGGTCCTGACGGGCGCGCCAGTCGCGGGGCAGGGAGACGTTGTAGACCGGGCGCTCGCCGAAGGCGGTGTGTCCGGCCTCCAGCAGGGCGGCGGCCAGGGCGGCCGGGTCGGACACCTCGGCGCGGACCTGGAGGCAGTCGAGGGCGATGGGCCGCTCGCTGTCGGCGCGGCCCCACCACAGGGCGCGGGCCAGGATCCCGCCGTCCTCGTCCTCGGCGAACCAGGTCCACTCGCGACGCATCCGGTTCCCGGCGAACTCCTCGCGGATCCGGTCGGGGGTGAGTGCCTCGACGGGGCCTTCGGCCGGGTGGGCCAGGGCGCGGTCGAGGTCTGCGGGGTCTGCTGTGGCAGCGCGGAATCTCATCGCGCCGATCATCACACCGGGCGGTGATCTTGACCAGGGCCTTTCGCGGTACGGCGGGCGGACACCGCGACGCCGACGGCCGGTCCCCCGGGGGGTGGGGACCGGCCGTCGGCGGGTGCCGGCGACGGCGGGGCCGTCGGCCGGACGCTACGACCAGGTGATCAGCCGGCGCGGGTGCTCCAGTACCGCCGCGATGTCCGCGAGGAACTTGGAGCCGAGCTCACCGTCGATGAGGCGGTGGTCGAACGACAGGGCCAGGGTGGTGACCTGGCGCGGCTTCACCTTGCCCTTGTGGACCCACGGCTGGAGCTTGATCGCGCCGACCGCGAGGATCGCGGACTCGCCGGGGTTCAGGATGGGCGTACCGGTGTCGACGCCGAAGACGCCGACGTTGGTGATGGTGATCGTGCCGTTCTGCATGTCGGCCGGGGAGGTCTTGCCCTCGCGGGCGGTGGCGACCAGGTCCGACAGGGAGGCCGACAGCTCCGCCAGGGACTTGGCGTCGGCGTCCTTGATGTTCGGGACGATCAGGCCGCGCGGGGTGGCCGCCGCGATGCCCAGGTTGACGTAGTGCTTGAGCACGATCTCCTGGGCCGCCTCGTCCCAGGACGCGTTGACGTCCGGGTTGCGGCGGATGGCGATCAGGACCGCCTTCGCGATCAGGAGCAGCGGGTTGATCCGGAGCCCCGCGAGGTCCGGGTCGTCCTTGAGCTCCTGGACGAGCTTCATCGTGCGCGTCACGTCGAGGGTGATGAACTCGGTGACGTGCGGCGCCGTGAAGGCGGAGCCGACCATGGCCTGGGCGGTGACCTTGCGGACGCCCTTGACCGGGATACGGGTCTCCCGCGCGCCCGGAGCCGCCACGGCCACGGGCGCCTCGGCGACGGCCTGAACGGGCGCGGCCACCGGGGCCGGAGCCTGCACGGGCGCCTGGACGGCGGCCTGCGGGGCGAGCGCGGCCGCCGCGGCGGCGTGCACGTCCTCCCGGGTCACGACCCCGCCCTCACCGGTGGGGACCACCGCGGCCAGGTCGATGCCGAGGTCCTTGGCGAGCTTGCGCACGGGCGGCTTCGCCAGCGGGCGCTCGGCGCCGTTCTGCCCGGCCGTGCCGTTCTGCGGGACCGCTGCCGGGGCGGCCGGGGCCGGCTGCGCCGGGACCACGGCCGGGGCGGCGGCGACCGGGGCGGCCGTACCGTTCTGGGCGGCCACGGCGGGTGCCGGGGCCTTGCGCGGGCGGCGTTTGCTGGAGGTCTGGGAGACCCCGTAGCCGACCAGGACGGGCTGGCGGCCTTCGGGCTCGGGCTCCTCCGCCGCGGCGGGAGCGGCGGCAGGAGCGGCGGCCTCGGCCGGGGCCTCGGCGCCACCCGCACCGCCGGTCTCGACGGAGATGATCACCTGGCCGACGTCGACCGTCACGCCCTCCTCGAAGAGCAGCGCGTGCACCACTCCGTCGAAGGGGATCGGCAGCTCCACGGCCGCCTTCGCGGTCTCCACCTCGCAGACGACCTGCCCGTCGGTGACCGTGTCACCCGGCTGGACGTACCACTTGAGGATCTCGGCCTCGGTGAGGCCCTCGCCCACGTCGGGCATCTTGAATTCGCGGATCGTCATCGCGCTGATCTCCTCAGTACGCCAGCGAGCGGTCGACGGCGTCGAGCACGCGGTCCAGGCCGGGCAGGTACTCGTCCTCCAGGCGGGCCGGCGGGTACGGGGCGTGGAAGCCGCCGACGCGCAGCACCGGCGCCTCCAGGTGGTAGAAGCACCGCTCCGTGATGCGGGCGGCGATCTCCGAGCCGGTACCGAGGAAGACGGGCGCCTCGTGGACCACGACGAGCCGGCGGGTCTTCTCCACCGACTGCTGGATCCCGTCGAAGTCGACCGGGGACATCGAGCGCAGGTCCAGGACCTCCACCGACTTGCCCTCCTCCGCCGCGGCGGCGGCCGCCTCCAGGCAGACCTTCACCATCGGGCCGTACGCGGCCAGGGTGAGGTCGGTGCCCGCGCGGACGACGCGCGACTTGTGGAGCTCGCCGGGGATGGCCTCGGTGTCGACCTCGCCCTTGTCCCAGTAGCGGCGCTTCGGCTCGAAGAAGATCACCGGGTCGTCGCTGAGGATCGCCTGCTGGAGCATCCAGTACGCGTCCGTGGCGTTCGACGGGGAGACCACCTTCAGGCCCGCGACGTGCGCGAAGAGCGCCTCGGGGGACTCGCTGTGGTGCTCGACGGCACCGATCGCGCCGCCGTAGGGGATGCGCACGACGACCGGCAGCTTGATCTTGCCGAGGGCGCGGGCGTGCATCTTCGCGAGCTGCGTGACGATCTGGTCGTACGCGGGGAAGACGAAGCCGTCGAACTGGATCTCCACGACCGGCCGGTAGCCGCGCAGGGCCAGGCCGATGGCGGTGCCGACGATGCCGGACTCGGCCAGCGGGGTGTCGATGACCCGCTCCTCGCCGAAGTCCTTCTGGAGCCCGTCGGTGATGCGGAAGACACCGCCCAGCTTGCCGACGTCCTCGCCCATGATCAGGACCTTGGGGTCGGTCTCCAGGGCCTTGCGCAGCGACTCGTTGAGCGCCTTCGCGATCGACATCTTCTCGACAGCCATCAGTGACCCTCCTCGGCCGGCTCGAAGGAAGCGAGGTACGCGGCGAACTGGGCGCGCTCCTCGTCGACGAGCGCGTGCCCGTCCGCGTAGACGTTCTCGAAGATCGCCATGGTGTCGGGGTCGGGCATGGCGCGCACGACCTCACGGACCCGCTTGCCGAGGGCCTCGCTCTCGGACTCCAGCCCCTCGAAGAACGCCTCGTCGGCGCCGCCGGAAGCCAGCAGGTGGGCCTTCAGGCGCAGGATCGGGTCCTTCGCCTCCCAGGCGGCCGTCTCCTCGTCCAGGCGGTACTTGGTCGGGTCGTCCGAGGTGGTGTGGGCGCCCATGCGGTACGTGAAGGCCTCGACCAGGGTCGGGCCCTCGCCGCGGCGGGCGCGCTCCAGCGCCCAGCGGGTGACCGCCAGACAGCCCAGCACGTCGTTGCCGTCGACGCGGACGCCGGGGAAGCCGAAGCCCTGGGCGCGCTGGTACAGCGGCACGCGCATCTGGCGCTCGGTCGGCTCGGAGATCGCCCACTGGTTGTTCTGGCAGAAGAACACCACGGGGGAGTTGTAGACGGCCGAGAAGGTGAAGGCCTCGGCCACGTCGCCCTGGCTGGACGCGCCGTCGCCGAAGTAGGCGATGACCGCCGAGTCGGCGCCGTCCTTGGCCACGCCCATCGCGTAGCCGGTGGCGTGCAGCGTCTGCGAGCCGATGACGATCGTGTACAGGTGGAAGTTGTTGGTGTTCGGGTCCCATCCGCCGTGGTTCACACCGCGGAACATCCCGAGCAGGTTGGTCGGGTCGACGCCGCGGCACCAGGCCACGCCGTGCTCCCGGTAGGTCGGGAAGACGTAGTCGTCGTCCCGCAGGGCCCGGCCGGAGCCGATCTGCGCGGCCTCCTGGCCGAGCAGCGAGGCCCACAGGCCCAGCTCGCCCTGGCGCTGGAGCGCGGTGGCCTCGGCGTCGAAACGGCGGGTCAGGACCATGTCGCGGTACAGCCCGCGCAGGTCGTCGGCGGTGATGTCGGCGACATAGGGGGCGAACTCGGGGTCGTCGACCCGCTCGCCCTCGGGCGTCAGCAGCTGTACGAGCTGGGGCTCGGCACTCTGCACGGCGGCGGCGGTCTTGCCGGCCGCCCGCTTGGTGCCGCTGCTGCGTCGCGGCTTGCGCGCGGCAGTGCTCTCCACGGTCACGTGTGCTCCTCCGTCGGTCCGGCACCCGGGTTCTCCGGGGACCAGTGCGGCTCACCTGTATCCGTACCCGTGCACGGGGTGGGTGCACGGCGCGTGTGGGATTCAGGCGTGACAGGCGCCCCGGCGAGTGCCCTGCGCACAGCACGTTACCCAGTGCGACGCATAACTGCGAAACCCCGTTTGACCTGCGATTTTGCTTGGATATCCAAGTAAATCGGCCGCCTGGGGAACATCCACTGGTCACAGCCTTGCAGGGGGCCGGAACAACGGCACGTTATCCCGGGTAACTGCGGCAGGGAAGAGGTGAGTGTGTGAAGATGAGTTTGTGCGCGAAGACGGAAAAATCAAGGTATTTCTCCTGGACGACCACGAAGTGGTACGTCGGGGCGTTCATGAGCTTTTGTCGGTCGAAGAGGACATCGAGATCGTCGGTGAGGCCGGTACCGCCGCCGACGCCCTGGTCCGCATCCCCGCCACCCGCCCCGACGTCGCGGTACTCGACGTACGCCTGCCGGACGGCAGTGGTGTCGAGGTCTGCCGCGAGGTGCGCTCGCAGGACGAGGACATCAAGTGCCTGATGCTCACCTCGTTCGCCGACGACGAGGCGCTGTTCGACGCGATCATGGCGGGTGCCTCCGGCTACGTCCTCAAGGCCATCCGGGGGAACGAGCTGCTCAGCGCCGTGCGCGACGTCGCGGCCGGCAAGTCGCTGCTCGACCCGGTGGCCACCGCGCGCGTCCTGGAGCGGCTGCGCGACGGCAAGAACGGCAAGGGTGACGACCGGCTCTCCAACCTCACCGAGCAGGAGCGCAAGATCCTCGACCTGATCGGCGAGGGCCTGACCAACCGGGTCATCGGCGAGCGCCTGCACCTGGCCGAGAAGACCATCAAGAACTACGTCTCCAGCCTGCTGTCCAAGCTGGGCATGGAGCGCCGCTCCCAGGCGGCCGCGTACGTGGCCCGCCTCCAGGCGGAGAAGCGCTAGCCCTCCCGCCCTCCCGCACTGCGGGGCTCCAGCGCAGGTCCAGGCGGTCCGGCGAGCCGCCTCCGGCCGTTCCCGACCGCTTCTGGAGCCGCTCTCGACCGTGACGCCCCGTGGCCCTGTGATGCCCCGGGGCGCACGGTTCAATTCGGGACCAACGTCCCCGATCATCGGGGCGGGATCCTCTTTCCGGCGCTCCGTCGGTGCCCGAGAGTGGCTGCATGTCCCCTGAGGAACTCCACGCCATCGAACTGCTGCGCCGCGTGCCCTACGGCCGGGTCGCCACCAGCATGCGCGCGCTCCCCTTCCTCGCGGTCGCCCGCCACATCGTGGTGGACGGCAGGGTCGTGCTGAGAATGCACTCCGGTTTCGGGTACCACCGGGCGTGCGCCGGCAGCGTCGTCGCCTATGGGGCGGACAACTTCAATTCCGGTGAGGCCGTGTTGTGGACGGTGCAGTTCACCGGTACGGCGGAACTGGTCGAGCCGGCCACCGCAGAACTGGAACTATTCGGTCCGGGGCCGCATTTCGTGGACGGAGAAGTGTTCGACCCCGTCTACATGCGCATCGAACCCCAGCTCGTCACCGTGCACACCCTGCCCGGGAAGCCGGCCGCCGAGGCCCTGGGCGGCTCTTCCCGCAGGCCGTACCAACACGCCCTCTGACCTGCCGGTATCGACTTCCGATACCCCCGGACAGCGGAAAAGGGCCCGGCGGAATTTCTCCCTCCGGGCCCTTTTCGCCTGGTTAATTGACCTCGCTCACGGGGCTCGCGCCACCGCCGGTGGGCGGGTTCGGCTTGGTGGGCGGATCCGTCGGCGGCGTCGGCTTCGTCGTCGGATCCACCGGCGGGGTCGTCTTGGGGGTCGACGGCGAGACGCTCGACGCCGACGGGCTGGTGCTCGGCGTGTACTTGCTGCGGCCCGGCGTCGGGTTGTACGTCTCGTCGCTGTGCGAGCGGCCGGTCTCCGCGCTCGGCGTGGCCGACGGGGTGTCGGGCGTGCTGCCGCTGCTCTGCGAGGGAGCGGGCGTGCTGGTGCTGGTCTTCGGCTTGTTGCCGCCGCCACCGCCGCCCAGGCCGCCGCTCTTGATGGCGTACGCGACACCGCCGGCGATCGCGAGGACCGCCAGCACCGCGAACAGCCAGGCCTTCCACGCGCCGCCGCGCCGGCCGTTGTCGTAGGGGTCATATCCGCCGTGACCGCCGTGGCCGCCCGGGCCGCCGTGGTTGCCGCCGCCGGGGAAGGCCGTGCCGTCGTCCGGGTTCAGCGGGGGAACCATCGGCTGCTGGAACTGCGAGGTCGTGGCGTGCGAGGGGTACTGCTGGCGCGGGCCGCCGTTCGGCGCGGGCGCCATCGCCGTGGTGGGCGCACCGCCCGGCTGACCGTGCGGGAGCGCCATGGTGACGGGTCCGGTGTTCCAGGTGCCGGTGTTCGGCCCCTGGTCCTGGAGCATCTGGAGCGCGTACTGGACGAGCCCGCGCATCTCCTCGGCGCTCTGGAACCGGTCGTCCGGGTCCTTGGCGAGGGAGCGCATGACCAGGCCGTCGAGCTCCTGCGGGATGCTGTGCCCCTCGGGCAGCTGCGAGGGCGGCACCGGCGCGTCCTGGACGTGCTGGTAGACCACCGACAGCGGGGTCTCGCCGGTGAAGGGGGGCCGCAGCGCGAGGAGTTCGTAGAGCAGGCAGCCGGTGGCGTACAGGTCGCTGCGGTGGTCCACGGCCTTGCCGAGGGCCTGTTCCGGCGACAGGTACTGCGGGGTGCCCATGACCATGCCGGTCTGGGTCATCGTCGACTGCGCGCCGTGCAGGGCGCGCGCGATGCCGAAGTCCATCACCTTCACCGCGCCGCTGTTGGTGATGATGACGTTGGCGGGCTTGATGTCGCGGTGCACGATGCCGTGCTGGTGCGAGTAGGCGAGCGCCTCCAGCACGCCCGACACGATGATGAGCGCCTGCTCGGGCCCCGGGGCCTCCGCGCTGATGAGGAGCTCGCGGATGGTGCGGCCCTCGACCAGCTCCATCACGATGTAGGGGACCACGTTCGGACCGACCCGGTCCTCGCCGGAGTCGTACACGGCGACGACGGCGTGGTGGTTGAGGCCGGCGACCGACTGCGCCTCGCGGGTGAAGCGGGCCTTCGACACCGGGTCCTCGGCCAGGTCGGCGCGCAGCAGCTTCACGGCCACGGTGCGGCCGAGCCGTACGTCCTCGGCCGCGAACACCTCGGCCATGCCGCCGCGGCCCAGCCGGTGGGTCAGCCGGTAGCGGCCGTCGCCCACGAGACCGCCCGCGCCCCAGTGCTCAGGACCATCGGCCATCCCGGCGCCGTTTCCCTCGGGTTCGGGTGCCATCAGTCCTCGCCGTCGTCTCTCTCGTCCGCCCTAGCGGTGGGTCCTCTTCGGGTTCTCCGGTGAACGCTACAGCCTCCGAACCCGTCACCGTTCGGCTACAGACGCCCCGTAGGCCCCCGGTCACGCAGCGGGCACCGGCTTGACGTGTGCTTGCCCTCCGGCAGACTGGGCGCGACATGCGCTCAGCCAGACGCGTAGGGAAACAGCCCGAGGGGAAGCAACAGTCATGAGCCAGGACGGCACACAGGGCCGGTACGCAGGCGGCTCCCTGGCCGGTGGCCGTTACCAGCTAAGGGATTTGCTGGGCGAGGGAGGCATGGCCTCGGTCTACCTCGCGTACGACTCCGCGCTCGACCGCCAGGTCGCCATCAAGACCCTGCACAGCGAACTCGGGCGCGAGGCGTCCTTCCGCGAGCGCTTCCGGCGTGAAGCGCAGGCTGTTGCGAAACTGTCGCACACCAACATCGTCTCGGTCTTCGACACCGGCGAGGGAACCGTCACCTTCGGTTCCGGCGGCGGGGACGAAGCGGTCATGCCGTACATCGTCATGGAGTACGTGGAGGGCATGCCACTCGGCTCGGCGCTCGACGCGGACATCCGCCAGTACGGTGCCATGCCGGCCGACAAGGCGCTGAAGGTGACGGCCGACGTGCTGGCCGCGCTGGAGACCAGCCACGAGATGGGCCTGGTCCACCGCGACATCAAGCCCGGCAACGTGATGATCACCAAGCGCGGCGTGGTCAAGGTGATGGACTTCGGCATCGCCCGGGCCATGCAGTCGGGGGTCACCTCGATGACGCAGACCGGCATGGTCGTCGGCACCCCTCAGTACCTGTCGCCCGAGCAGGCGCTGGGGCGCGGCGTGGACGCCCGCTCCGACCTGTACTCCGTCGGCATCATGCTGTTCCAGCTGCTGACGGGCCGGATCCCCTTCGACGCGGACTCGCCGCTGGCCATCGCGTACGCGCACGTCCAGGAGGAGCCGGTGGCTCCGTCGACCGTCAACCGGTCGATCACCCCGGCGATGGACGCGCTGGTGGCGCGGGCGCTGAAGAAGAACCCGAACGAGCGCTTCCCCACGGCCGCGGCCATGCGGGACGAGATCCAGCGCGTGATGTCGGCCGGCCAGACCGGCGCCCCCGTCATCGTCCCGGGCGCCGCGGCCGGCGGCAGCGGGGCGGGCGTGGGCTCGGCCGTCTTCCCCCCGGTGGACTCCGGCTTCCAGGCACCGCCGCCGCAGTCGCTCCAGCAGCCCTACCAGGCGCAGACCCCGCCGCCGTCCCCGTACGCGCCCCAGACGCAGCCGCAGCAGCAGGGCGGGTACGCGTACCCGCACACCCCGGCGCCGGTACCGCAGCAGCAGTACGCGCCGCAGACCCCGCCGCCGTTCACCATCTCGCCCGCCGGCTCTTCGGCCCCGGCCGGCTCCTCGGGCGGCGGCAAGAAGAACACGCCGGTGGTGGTCGGCGCGATCGTGGTGGCCCTGCTGGCCATCGGCGGGCTCATCGCGGTGCTGAACATGGACGACGACAAGAAGGAGGAGACGGCCTCCCCGTCCGTGTCGGCCTCCGCGTCCGGTTCGGCGAAGGCCGGCCACAAGGGTCCGGACCCCTCGCGCACGATCGAGGCGGAGAAGTGCAAGAGCCCGACGAAGTCCTACAAGGACGCCACCAAGGTCGTGGCCCCGGACTTCCGGTACAAGAACCTGCGCTCGGTGAAGGAGTGCATCCAGGCCGCGGGCTGGAGGTTCGAGATCCAGTACCGCGACGAGGCGGTCTACGGCCAGGACACCGTCCTGGAGCAGCTGCCGGCGTCCGGCACGGACGTGGCCAAGGCGGACACGGAGTTCACGCTGGTCGTCTCGACCGGCGACCCGCAGTAGGAACCGCCGCCCGGCGTCCCTCTCCGGGTTCTTTCCTCCCGTACCGCCGGCCGGTGGTACGGGAGGCCGGGACACCCTGACAGACCACCCGGAATGCCGGGTTCGCCCCATTATGTAAACCTGAGTGCGGCGCCTGGACACCGGGCGTCCGGGCCGCACGGAAGGTGAGGGGCACCCCGTGGAACCACGCCTCCGCCTGCCACGCCGGACCGCCGGAGCCGCCCTGGCCGCCGCCGCGCTGCTGGCCGCGGCGCCCGCGGTCGCCACCCCCGCCCAGGCCCCGGCCACAGCCGTCGCCGCCGCCCCCGCGCAGCCGCTCTCCGCCCGGGCGGGCCGGGAGCCCCTCCCGGCGGCAGCCGGGGGAGTGCCGCGCGCAGCGCACGAGGAGCTCGCCGGCAGCGCGTGGGGCGTCGGGCGGGCGCACCCGGGGCGGCCCGCCGACGCGCCCGTCGGCCCCGGCTTCACCGCCGCCTCCCGCCCGGTGCGGCCCGTCCACCCCGTACGCCCGCCTCCGGAACGGCCGGAGCCCGTCGCACCGCCGGTGCCGCCGAGCGGTGTCCCGAGCGCCGTCCCGAGCCCGCCGGCCCCGGTCACCGCACTCGGCACCGAGCCCAACGAACGCGCCGCCGACCTGGCCGCGCACCTCCTCCCGCTGGGCACCGGACTGGCCCTGATGGGGCTCGGGATCGGGTACATGGGCATGCGGCTGCGCCGGGGAGGCTAGGCCCTCCCGTCGGCCTAGCCAGGCCTTTTCCTTCGCCGAGACCTGCGCGGCACGCCGGCGCCCCGGGCCGGCCGGGCTCGTTTGCATCGCCGAGCATACTCGGTATACATACTGAGTATGTCGATCCGTCACGGCCTTCTCGCGCTGCTGGAACGGGGCCCTCGCTACGGCTCCCAGCTGCGCACCGAGTTCGAATCCCGCACCGGCTCCACCTGGCCGCTCAACGTCGGGCAGGTGTACACCACGCTGGCCCGCCTGGAGCGGGACGGGCTCGTCGCCCCCGGCGGCGAGGACCACGCCGGCCACACCCTCTACGCCATCACCGACCAGGGCCGCGCCGAACTGCACGACTGGTACGAGCGCCCCGTCGACCGCGCCAACCCGCCCCGCGACGAACTGGCCATCAAGCTCGCCATGGCCGTCGGCGCACCCGGCGTGGACATCCGCGCCGTCATCCAGTCCCAGCGGCACGCCACCCTCAAGGCGATGCAGGACTACACGCGGCTGAAGGCACAGGCCCTCGCCGCCATCGAGAGCGGGCAGTCCCGCGAACGCGACGACCTGGCCTGGCTGCTGGTCCTGGAACAGCTCATCTTCCAGACCGAGGCCGAGGCGCGCTGGCTCGACCACTCCGAGTCCCGGCTCGTCCGGCTGGCCGCCCTCGGCCCGGCCGGCGCCCCCGGGCCCGCCGCGCCCGCCACCGGCACCGGCACCGGCACCGGCACCGAGCCCGCCGGCACCACCACCACCGGCACGACCACCGGCACCGGCACCGCGGCGCCCACGGCCACCACCGGCGGCACCGGCCGCCGCACCGCCCGCACACGGCGCGGCTGAACGAACGTTCCAGGGGGGACCCCTCATGCACGAGCAGAACCACTCACACCCCGTACTCCGGCTGGACCGCCTCGTCCGCACCCACGGCAGCGGCGCCACCGAGGTGCACGCCCTGCGCGGGGTCGACCTCAGCGTCCACCCCGGCGAACTCGTCGCCGTCATGGGCCCGTCCGGCTCCGGCAAGTCCACGCTCCTCACCCTCGCCGGCGGACTCGACACCCCCACCAGCGGCCATGTCCTGGTCGAGGGCGTCGACATCACCACCGCGAGCCGCAGGCAGCTGGCCGCACTGCGCCGGCGCAGCATCGGCTACGTCTTCCAGGACTACAACCTGATCCCGGCCCTCACCGCCGCCGAGAACGTGGCACTGCCCCTCGAACTCGACGGCAGCTCCGCCCGCAAGGCCCGCCGCGCGGCCCTCGCCGCGCTGGAGGAGATACGCCTGCCCCAGCTCGCCGACCGCTTCCCCGACGAGATGTCCGGCGGCCAGCAACAGCGCGTGGCCATCGCCCGCGCCCTGGTGGGCGAACGCCGCCTCGTCCTGGCCGACGAACCCACCGGCGCCCTCGACTCCGAGACCGGCGAATCCGTCCTCGCACTGCTGCGCGCCCGCTGCGACGCGGGCGCGGCAGCCGTCCTCGTCACGCACGAACCCCGCTTCGCCGCCTGGGCGGACCGGGTCGTCTTCCTGCGCGACGGCAGCGTCGTCGACGAGACCCTGCGCAGCCAGGCCGACTCGCTGCTCTCCGGGCGGGCGGCCGGCCTGTGACCTCCCCGCTCACCGCCTGGTACCACTCCTGGATCGCCGCCCTGCGGATCGCCCGCCGCGACGCCTGGCGCGCCAAGGGCCGCAGCACCCTGGTCCTCGCGATGCTCGCCCTGCCCATCATCGGCATGAGCGCCATCGACCTCACCATCCGCAGCGCCGAACTCTCCCCCGGCCAGCGGATGACCCGGGAGCTCGGCGCCGCCGACGCCCGGATCAGCCCGTCCGGCCTGGACTCCGCCATCCACCAGCACCCCGACGGCGTGCAGTACGCGCCGGTCGGCGGCTACGACAAGTACCGGCCCGGCCGGGAGGAGGACCGGCAGCCGCTGAAGTCCGCGCTCCCGCCCGGGATCCGGGCCGTGGAGGACACCAGGGGCCACGCCAAGGTGCACACCACCCACGGGCTGCTGAACACCGACCTGCGCGAGCTGGACGTGCGCGACCCCCTGACCCGGGGCCTGCTCACCCTCGACCGGGGCCGCATGCCCGAGCGGCCGGGCGAGATCGTCGCCACCACCGCCTTCCTCAAGGCCTCCGGGCTGCACGTGGGCTCCTCCGCGACCCCGCGCGGCGCACCGGGCCCGTACCGGATCGTGGGCGCGTACGAGATGCCCGACAAACTCGCCCGCCCGGAATTGCTCGCCCTGCCCGGCACCCTGCTCGCTCCCCTCGACAAGGCCCTGAAGGCCTCCGGCACGCCCGGGCTCAACCCCCGCGTCACCTACCTCGTCTCGGTGGGCGGCGATGGTTTCACGTGGAACATGGTCAAGGAGGCCAACAAGCGGGGCGCGCTCGTCCTCTCCCGCGCCGTGATCCTGCACCCGCCGGCCGACTCCGAGGTCCCGCTGTTCCAGCAGCAGCCGAAGGAGCAGTTCGCGTTCCGCAGCGGCGGCACGGTGACCGAACGGGCCGTACTGGTCACCGTCATCGGCCTCGCCATGCTGGAGATCTGCCTGCTCGCCGGACCCGCCTTCGCGGTCGGCGCCCGCCGCTCGCGCCGGCAGCTGGGCCTGATCGGCGCCAACGGCGGAGACCGCCGGCACATCCGGGCCGTCGTGCTCTCCGGCGGTGTGGTCATCGGCGCCGTGGCGGCCGTCCTCGGCACGGCCATCGGCGTGGCCCTCACCGTCGGACTGCGGCCCCTGCTGGAGCAGAGGCTCGGCGCCCGCTTCGGCGGCTTCGAGGTCCGCCCGCTGGAGCTGCTGGCCATCGCCCTGATCGCCGTCGTGACCGGCCTGCTCGCCGCCGTCGCCCCCGCCGTCACCGCCTCCCGGCAGACCGTGCTGGCCTCCCTCACCGGCCGGCGCGGGGTGCGCCGCGCCAACCGGATCCTGCCCGTCATCGGGATCCTGGCCGTCGCCGCCGGCGCGGCGATCGTCCTGTACGGCAGCCGGTACCGCGTCAACACCACCCTCGTGATGGGCGGCAGCGCCCTCGCCGAGCTGGGCGTCGTCGCCCTCACCCCGCTGCTGGTCGGCCTGTTCGGGCGGCTCGGGCGGTGGCTGCCGCTGTCGCCGCGGCTCGCGCTGCGCGACGCCGTCCGCAACCGGGGGCGTACGGCCCCGGCCGTGGCCGCCGTACTCGCGGCCGTCGCCGGGACGGTGGCGGTCTCCACGTACCAGCACAGCCGGGACGTCCAGTACCGGCACGAGTACGAGGCCGTACTCCCCGACAACTCCGGTTATCTGACGAGCGGTGACAACACCGGCCACAAGGACGTGCCGGCCCTGCGCGACACCCTGTCCAAGACCCTGCCGGTGGCGGTACGGGCCGATGTGGACCGGCTGGTCGTGGGCAACCCCAACTGCTCCGGGCGCTCGTCGGCCCCCGGCTGCGGGCGCGCCGAGATCATCGTCCCGAAGGAACAGCGCTGCCCGCTCTCCGAAGCCGAGCACGGCCCGGCCTCCTTCACCCCGGACCAGGCCCGCGCGCTGCGGCAGGACCCGCGCTGCGCGGTGAAGCGGTGGGGCACCCCCTTCGACGTCCTCGTCGCCGACGAGAAGCTGCTCCAGGTGCTGGCGGTCTCCGACCCGGGCGCCGCGGCCGCGCTGAGGGAGGGACGGCCCGTCTCCTTCGACCGCAACCAGGTCAAGGACGGGAAGATCACCCTGCGGATCATCACCGACCCGGCCGCCGCCGACGAGGCCTCCGGCCGGCGCGCCGATCCGCCCGGCCAGGACAAGGTCCTCGCCGTGTACCAGGCGCCCGAAACCGCCAAGGGCTGGGGCCTCGACCTGATCCTGCCGCCCGCCGCGGCCCGCGCCGCCGGCCTCGCCACGGCCCCGGCCGGGGCCTGGTTCAGCCTCGACCGGAAGGCGAGCACGGAGGAGCGGCAGCGGCTGGACGGGGAAATCGACCGGATGGGCGCCGACGCCCAGCTCAAGATCGAGGAGGGCTACCAGGAGCAGCACACCCTGGGCCTGCTCGCCCTCAGCGTCTTCGCGGGGCTCGTCACCATCGGCGCCGCCGGCATCGCGACGGGCCTGTCCCAGGCCGACTCCGAAGCCGACCTGAAGACCCTGGCGGCGGTCGGCGCGGCCCCGCGCGTACGGCGCACGCTCAGCGGCTTCCAGTGCGGGGTCGTGGCCCTGATGGGCGTCGTCCTCGGCTCGGCGGCGGGCGTCCTGCCGGCGGTCGGACTGCGGCTCACCCAGGAGCGGGAGCAGCGGCGGCTGATCCGGAGCAGCCTCGAAATGGGCTACGCCTCGGCGCGCGACACCGAGCTGTACGTACCGATCGCGGTGCCGTGGGACACGCTGGCCGGGCTGCTGGTCCTCGTCCCGCTGGGCGCGGCGCTGCTGGCCGCGCTGGTCACCAGGTCCAGCGGCGCGCTGGCCCGGCGGGCGGCGGGCTGAGGCCGGTTGAGGTCCGTGCCCCCGTACAGGGTGGATCACGTCCGTACGGGGGCACACCGTGTGAGTACGCAGGTGTGCGAGAGAATGACGGCATGGAGATGCCGAGGAGTGAACGGTCGCAGGACAGCCCCCCGCACGTGCTGATCGTGGGCCAGGACGGGACGGCGGTCGGCGGCACCGATGACGAGTCGCGCGAGGTCCCGGTGACGGAGATGGTCGAACAGCCCGCCAAGGTCATGCGCATCGGCAGCATGATCAAGCAACTTCTGGAAGAAGTACGCGCCGCTCCTCTGGACGAGGCCAGCCGGGTCCGTCTGAAGGACATCCACGCGGCGTCCGTGAAGGAACTCGAAGACGGCCTCGCACCGGAGCTGGTCGAGGAACTGGAGCGGCTCTCCCTGCCGTTCACCGAGGAGGCGGTCCCCTCCGAGGCGGAACTGCGGATCGCACAGGCCCAGTTGGTGGGGTGGCTGGAGGGCCTCTTCCACGGCATCCAGACGGCCCTGTTCGCACAGCAGATGGCGGCGCGGGCCCAGCTGGAGCAGATGCGCCGGGCCCTTCCGCCGGGCGGCTCCCACGACGACGACGAAGACGGCCCGCACGGCGCGGTCCGCTCGGGCCCCTACCTCTGATTCCGCTCGGGCTGGGTGGGGCGTGTGCGGGTGGGTGGCCGCTGCGCGGGGCGAGGTCCCCTGCCCGCCCTTCCACCGTTCCCAGGGGCTCCGCCCCTGACCCCGGTACGGGCGCTGCGCGCCCGTCGCCTCACACGCCGGCGGGGCTGGAGAATCCAGCCCCGCCGGCGTTCTGCTGTCCCAGCCCCGCCGGCGTTTGAGGCGCTGGGGTCCGGGGGCGGAGCCCCCGGGAAGGGGTCCGGGGCAACGCCCCGGGGAACGGGCGAAGGGTGGGGCGGGGAGCAGCCCGCGCAGCGGCGCCCCGACCGGCGGCACGCGCCCGTGCGGCGGCGGCCCGTGCAGCGGCGGCCGGGCGGCGTGTAAGGCGGGGGTAAGTGGGCGTCCGCGCAGCGGAGATGGCCCGCGCATACTCAGGGGCATGAGCTACGACGCCATCGTCCTCGCCGGCGGCGCCGCCCGGCGCCTCGGCGGGGCCGACAAGCCCACCCTCCACGTCGGCGGCCGCACCCTCCTCGACCGCGTCCTGGCGGCCTGCCCCGACGCCGCCGAGACCGTCGTCGTCGGCGCCCGGAGGGCGACCGCCCGCCCCGTCCGCTGGACCCGCGAGGACCCGGCCGGCGGCGGCCCGGTGGCCGCGCTGGACGCCGGGGTCCGTGCCACGACCGCCCCGCTGGTCCTCGTACTCTCCGCCGACCTGCCCTTCCTCGACCGGGACACCGTCCACGCCCTGCTCGCCGCAGCCTCGGCCCCGGCCGGCGCCGGCGGCGACGGCGCCCTGCTGCGGGACGCGGACGGCCGCGACCAGCCCCTCGTCGCCGCCTACCGCGCGGAGCCCCTGCGCCGTGAGATCGCCCTGCTCGCCACCGAACACGGCACCCTCCACGGCCTCCCGCTGCGCGCCCTCACCACCGAACTCGACCTGACCAGGGTCGACGCCGCTGCGCCACTCGCCTCCTTCGACTGCGACACCTGGGAAGACCTGGCAGCGGCCCGCGCCCGGATCAGGGAGCATGGGAACGTGCTGGAGCATTGGATCACCGCTGCCAAGAACGAACTCGGGATCGAGGACGTCGACGTCGACGTCCCGACCCTCCTCGACGTCGCCCGTGACGCCGCCCACGGCGTGGCCCGGCCCGCTGCCCCGCTGACGACGTTCCTCGTCGGCTACGCGGCCGCCCGCGCCGAGGCCGGCGGCGCCGACCCCGCCCAGGCCGTCGCCGAGGCCTCCCGCAAGGCGGCCGAGCTGGCACTGCGCTGGGCCGCCGAGGCCCAGCCCCCACACCCCGAGGAGACCGGCTCCGGATGACCCGCACCGACGCCGACGGCGCCCTGGACGAGGCCCTCGCCCTGGTCAGCCGCAACCCCGACTCCGGTGGCGCCGGCGGCGGCCACCGCGCCTCCCCCTGGCTGCGCGCCCGTGAGACCGCCGCGCGGGCCGGGACGGCGGTGCCGGCCCGCACCCACCGGGTGCCCTTCACGGACGCGCTCGGCGAGGTCCTGACCGCGCCCCTGGAGGCCCTGAGCGACCTGCCCTCCTTCGACACCTCGGCCATGGACGGCTGGGCCGTCGCGGGCCCCGGCCCCTGGCACGTCCGGCCCGGTGACGGGATCCTCGCCGGGGACGAGCCGCCCGCGCCGCTCGGCGACGGCGAGGCCGTACGGATCGCCACCGGCGCCCGCGTCCCCGCCGACACCACCGCCGTGATCCGCAGCGAGCACGCCCGCGAGTCCGGCACCCAGCTGTACGCCTCCCGGCCCGTGAACACGGGCCAGGACATCCGCCCGCGCGGCCAGGAGTGCCGCTCGGGCGACCTGCTGCTGCCCGTGGGCTCCCTCGTCACCCCGGCCGTGCTCGGCCTCGCCGCGGCCGCCGGGTACGACGAGCTGGTCACCCGCCCCCGGCCCCGGGTGGAGATCCTGGTCCTCGGCGACGAACTGCTCACCGAGGGGCGCCCGCACGACGGCCTGATCCGTGACGCCCTCAGCCCCATGCTCGGACCCTGGATCACCCGGATCGGCGCCGAGGTCATCGGCACGCGCCGGCTCGGCGACGACCCGGCCGGGGCCGAGGCCCTGCTGAAGGCCGTCACCTCCTCCACCGCCGATGTCGTCGTCACCACCGGCGGCACCGCCTCCGGTCCCGTCGACCACGTCCACCCCGTGCTGGAGCGTGCCGGGGCCGAGCTGCTCGTGGACGGGGTCGCCGTGCGCCCCGGGCACCCGATGCTGCTGGCCCGCATCGGCGAGCGGGAGGAGGCCCGCCACGTGGTCGGCCTGCCCGGCAACCCGCTCGCCGCCGTGTCCGGGCTGCTGACCCTCGCCGAGCCGCTGCTGCGCGCCCTCGCCGGCCGCCGCCAGCGGCCCCGCTATACGGTTCCGGTGGAGGGCGACGTGCCCGGCCACCCGTACGACACCCGGCTGGTGCCGGTACTGCTGACCGACGAGCACGCCGTACCGCTGCGCTACAACGGCCCGGCGATGCTGCGCGGGGTGGCGGGCGCCGACGCGCTGGCCGTCGTACCGCCGCACGGCGCGCGGTCGGGGCAGGACCTGGAGATCCTCGACCTGCCCTGGGCCTCGGGAGGATGTTTCACGTGAAACTCCACGGCCAGGACGCCATGGCGCGGGGTGCGGACGAGAAGCTCGTCTCACGCCGCGTCAAACTCCCCAAGCGCGTGGTCGAACAGCCGCTGCGGCAGGTAACGCGGCGGCTGCTGATGGCCCTCTTCGTGCTCTGCCTGACGGTGTTCATCGTCTGGCTCGACCGCGAGGGCTACCACGACAACGCCAACGAGCAGGTCGACTTCCTCGACTGCGTCTACTACGCGACCGTGACCCTGTCGACGACGGGCTACGGCGACATCGTCCCCTACAGCGACAGCGCGCGGCTGGTCAACGTCCTGCTGATCACCCCGCTGCGCGTGCTGTTCCTGATCATCCTGGTCGGGACCACCCTGGAGGTCCTGACCGAACGGACCCGCGAAGAGTGGCGGCTCAGCCGCTGGAGGAAAACCTTGCGCGATCACACGGTCGTCGTCGGCTTCGGCACCAAGGGCCGCTCCGCCCTCCAGACGCTGCTGGCGACCGGCCTCCCGAGGGAGCAAGTCGTCATCGTGGACCCCAGCGCCAAGGTGATCGACATCGCCAACGCGGAGGGCTTCACGGGCGTCGTCGGCGATGCCACCCGCTCGGAAGTCCTGTTGCGGGCCGAGCTGCAGAAGGCCCGTCAGATCATCATCGCCACCCAGCGGGACGACACCGCCGTCCTGGTGACCCTGACGGCCCGGCAGCTCAACCGGGGCGCGAAGATCGTGACGGCGGTGCGGGAGGAGGAGAACGCACCGCTGCTGAAGCAGTCCGGCGCGGACGCGGTCATCACGAGCGCGAGCGCGGCAGGACGTCTGCTGGGCCTGTCGGTGCTCAGCCCGAGCGCGGGCACCGTGATGGAGGACCTGATCCAGCAGGGCAGCGGCCTGGACCTGATCGAACGGCCCGTCACCAAGGCGGAAGCGGGCCGCAGCGTCCGCGAGACCGACGACCTCGTCATCAGCGTCCTGCGCGGACACCGGCTGCTGCCGTACGACGACCCGCACGCGAGCCCCCTCCAGCTGACGGACCGCCTGATCACCATCGTGCGGGCCGTCCCTCCGGCGGGTCCTCAGGTCACCCTGGGCCCCGCGGAGTAGGGCCGGTAGATTCCGGGCCATGCATGCGATCACGATCGAGCAGCCCGGCGGCCCCGAGGCCCTGGTCTGGGCCGAAGTACCCGATCCGGTGGCGGGCGAGGGGGAGGTGCTCGTCGAGGTCGCGGCGAGCGCCGTGAACCGCGCCGACGTCCTCCAGCGGCAGGGCTTCTACCCCCCGCCGCCCGGCGCCTCCGCGTACCCCGGCCTGGAGTGCTCCGGCCGGATCGTCGCACTCGGTCCGGGTGTGTCCGTCTGGGCGGTGGGCGACGAGGTGTGCGCGCTCCTGTCGGGCGGCGGGTATGCGCAGAAGGTCGCCGTCCCGGCGGGGCAGCTGCTGCCGGTGCCCAAGGGCGTGGACCTGGTGACGGCGGCGGCGCTGCCGGAGGTCGTCGCGACGGTCTGGTCCAACGTCTTCATGGTGGCGGGGCTGCGCCCGGGCGAGACCCTGCTGGTCCACGGCGGTTCCAGCGGGATCGGCACCATGGCGGTCCAGCTGGGCAAGGCCGTCGGAGCGCGGGTGGCGGTCACGGCGGGCGGCAAGGAGAAGCTGGCGCGCTGCGCGGAGCTGGGCGCGGACATCCTGGTCGACTACCGCGAGCAGGACTTCGTGGAGGAGCTGCGGGCCGCGACGGGCGGGGCCGGGGCGGACGTGATCCTGGACATCATGGGCGCGAAGTACCTGGCGCGGAACCTGGACGCGCTGGCGATGAACGGCCGGCTGGCGGTGATCGGCCTCCAGGGCGGGGTGAAGGCGGAGCTGGACCTGCGCACGCTGCTGGCCAAGCGTGCGGCGATCACGGCGACCTCGCTGCGGACACGTCCGCTGGAGGAGAAGGCGGCCATCATCGCGGCCGTACGGGAGCACGTGTGGCCGCTGGTGGCCTCCGGCCGGGTGCGGCCGGTGGTGCACGCGACGTACCCGATCGCGGAGGCGGCGCAGGCACACCGCGTGCTGGAGGCGAGCACGCACGTGGGCAAGCTCCTGCTGACGCTCTGACGCTCTGACGCCCGTGTGGTCCGGACGCCGGCGGGGCTGGATGTACCGGCCCCGCCGGCCGGCCCGGCTACAGGCTGCGCAGCAGGACCGCCGGGTTCTCCACGCAGTCGGCCACGTACCGCAGGAAGCCGCCCGCCGTGCCGCCGTCGCAGACGCGGTGGTCGAAGGTCAGGGACAGCTGCACGACCTGGCGGACGGCCAGCTCGCCCTGGTGGACCCACGGCTTCGGGATGATCCGGCCCACGCCGAGCATGGCCGCCTCGGGGTGGTTGATGATCGGCGTGGAGCCGTCCACCCCGAACACCCCGTAGTTGTTCAGGGTGAACGTCCCGCCGGTCAGGTCCGACGGGGACAGCTTCCCCGCCCGGGCCAGCTCGGTCAGCCGGGCGAACTCCGCCGACAGGGACTCGGGGCTGCGCGTGTGCGCGTCCCGGACCACGGGGACCATCAGCCCGCGCTCGGTCTGCGCGGCGAAGCCCAGGTGCACGGCCGGGAGCCGGACGATCTCGTTGGCGGCGAGGTCCACCGTGGAGTTGAGCTCCGGGTAGCGGGCGAGACCGGCCGTGCAGATCCGGGCCAGCAGCGCCAGCACGGAGATCCTGGGCCCGTCGACGGCGTTCATCGCGGCCCGCGCCGCCATCAACTCGGTGGCGTCGGCGTCGACCCAGCACGTGGCCTCGGGGATCTCCCGCCGGCTGCGCGAGAGCTTCTCCGCGACGGCGCCCCGCAGCCCCTTGAGCGGGATCCGCTCGCCCGCCACCGCCACCGCCACCGCCGGAGCCGGAGCCACGGGAACGGCCACGGGCTCGGGGGCCCGCAGTGCGGCCTCGACGTCGGCGCGCAGGATCAGGCCCTCCGGCCCGGACCCGCGCAGCGACCGCAGGTCGACGCCGTTGTCCCGGGCCAGCTTGCGCACCAACGGCGAGATGACCGGCACCGGCCCGGCCGGAGCCACCGGAGCCGCCACGGCCTTGGCCACCGGAGCCACCGGAGCCACCGGGGCCGCCGGAGCCACCGGGGCCGCCGGAGCAGCGGCCGCCACGGGCGCCGACACCGCGGCGGTGACGGGTCGCACCCGCCGCCGACGCGCCGGGCGCGAGTGGTCCGAGCCGTAACCGATCAGCGGCCGGGGCGCGTTGCCGGAGCCCTCCGCCGCCGCCTCCACGACCTCCACGGCCTCGGCGGGCGCCGACTGCGCACCCACCGCCACGGTGATCAGCGGGGCGCCGACCGGCAGTTCCTCGCCCTCCTCGCCGAAGCGGGCGGTGACCACACCGCCGTACGGGCAGGGCACCTCGACCATGGCCTTGGCCGTCTCGACCTCGACGACCGGCTGGTCGATCTCGACGACGTCGCCGACGGCCACCAGCCAGCGCACGATCTCGGCCTCGGTCAGGCCCTCGCCGAGGTCGGGCAGCTTGAACTCCATCACCTGCGGCATCAGTTCTCCCACTGGAGGCGGGCCACGGCGTCCAGGATCCGTTCCACGCCCGGCAGGTGGTGCTTCTCCAGCATCGGCGGCGGGTACGGGATGTCGAAGCCGGTCACCCGCAGCACGGGCGCCTCCAGGTGGTGGAAGCAGCGCTCCGCCACCCGGGCGGCGATCTCCGCGCCGGGCCCGCCGAAGCCGCCGGCCTCGTGGACCACCACCGCGCGCCCGGTGCGGCGTACGGAGGCGACGACCGTCTCCTCGTCGAAGGGGACGAGGGAGCGCAGGTCCACGACCTCCAAGTCCCAGCCCTCCTCGCGGGCCGCCTCGGCGGCCTCCAGGCAGACCGGCAGCGAGGGCCCGTAGGTGATCAGGGTGGCGCTCGTACCGGCCCGGCGGACCAGGGCCTTTCCGATGCCCGGGACGGCCGCCGGGGCCCCCGGCGACCACTGCGCCTTGGACCAGTAGAGCCGCTTCGGCTCCAGGAAGACCACCGGGTCGTCGCTGGCGATCGAGGCGCGCAGCAGTCCGTACGCGTCCTCGACGGTCGCCGGGGTCACGACGGTGAGCCCGGGGGTGGCCGTGTAGTAGGCCTCGGAGGAGTCGCAGTGGTGTTCGACGCCGCCGATCCCGCCGCCGTACGGCACGCGGATGGTGATCGGGAGCGGCATCGCCCCGCGGGTGCGGTTGCGCATCTTGGCCACGTGCGAGATGAGCTGCTCGAAGGCCGGGTAGGCGAACGCGTCGAACTGCATCTCCACGACCGGCCGCAGCCCGTACATGGCCATGCCGACCGCGGTGCCGAGGATCCCGGCCTCCGCGAGCGGGGTGTCCGTGACGCGGTCCTCGCCGAACTCCTTCACGAGCCCGTCGGTGATCCGGAAGACGCCGCCGAGCGCGCCGACGTCCTCTCCCATCACGTGGACGGTGGGGTCCTCGGCCATCGCGTCGCGCATGGCGCGGGTGAGGGCCTGCGCCATGGTGGCGGGCTTGGCGGCGACGGTGGTCATCACTCGCCCTCTGCTTCCAGCTCGGCGCGCAGCATGGCGGCCTGCTCACGCAGCCGGCCGGTCTGCTCCGCGTAGACGTGCGCGAAAAGGTCCATCGGGTCCAGCACGGGTTCGGCGTTCATCCGCTCGCGCAGGTCCGCCGCCATCGCCTCGGCCGCGTCGCGCGCCTCCTGGATGCCCGCGGCGTCCAGGATCCCGCTCGCGGTCAGCTCGCGCTCCAGCAGGTCCACCGGGTCGTGCGCCTTCCAGGCCTCGACTTCGGCGTCGGTGCGGTAGCGGGTCGCGTCGTCTGCGTTCGTGTGGGCCTCCATCCGGTAGGTGACGGCCTCGATCAGGGTCGGTCCGCCGCCGGAGCGGGCCCGCTTCACGGCCGCGGTGAGCACCTCGTGCATGGCGGCGACGTCGTTGCCGTCGACCAGCCGGCCGGGCATCCCGTACCCGACGGCCTTGTGGGCCAGGGTGGGGGCGGCGGTCTGCTTGGAAAGCGGTACGGAGATCGCGAAGCCGTTGTTCTGGACGAGGAAGACCACGGGGGCCTGCCAGACGGCCGCGAAGTTCAGCGCCTCGTGGAAGTCGCCCTCGCTGGTGCCGCCGTCGCCGACCATGGCGAGCGCGACGACCTCGTCACCGCGCAGCCGCGCGGCGTGGGCCAGGCCCACCGCGTGCGGCAGCTGGGTGGCGAGGGGCGTGCAGAGGGGGGCTATGCGGTGCTCGCGGGGGTCGTACCCGGTGTGCCAGTCGCCGCGCAGCAGCGTCAGGGCCTGTACGGGGTCCAGCCCGCGCGCCACGGCCGCGAGGGTGTCGCGGTAGCTCGGGAAGAGCCAGTCCTGCTCCTCCAGGACGAGCGCGGCCGCGATCTCGGCGGCCTCCTGCCCCACGGTGGAGGGGTACACGGCAAGACGGCCCTGCCGGGTCAGCGCGGTGGCCTGCGCGTTGTAGCGGCGGCCCCGGACCAGCTCGGCGTAGTAGCGGCGCATCAGCGCCGGGTCGAGCTCCTTCGCCGCCGGAGTTCCCAGTACCCGGTAGGGCTCGGGGTCCGGAAGCAGCGGGGCGGCCTCCGTGCGGGGCCTCCAGGCGGGCGGCGGGGTGACCCGGTGGGACGCACCGGCACCGGGCAGCTCTTGGACCGTCATGGCGGCGTACACCTCCTCGTGGGAAGTCGTCTGGGCGCCCCCGGGGGATCCCCCGGCGGTGGCCGCGGGACTGTGAGGCGCCTCACCAACCGATTGTTCGGTCGTTGGCGCAATTTGGCTACAGGCGGGTCCAGGCTGTGGACAAAGTGGCGCCGGGGCCATGGGATGGGTGCAGGACGTCCAGGAGAGGGAGGCAGTGGGCAATGCCGGATGAACAAATGGCCGGAGCGGGTTCCGTACCGGTCCCACCGGGGGGCGCACCCTCGGGCCCACCGGCCCCACAGGCCCCGCCCCGCCCGCTGGACCCCATCGACCGTTCGATCATGCGGTTGCTCCAGGCGGACGGCCGCGCGTCGATACGGTCGGTGGCGGAGCAGGTGCACGTGTCGCGGGCCAACGCCTACGCGCGGATCAACCGGCTGATCGACGACGGGGTGATCCGCGGGTTCACAGCCCGGGTCAACCACGAGCGGGCGGGCCAGGGCGCGTCCGCGTACATCACCCTGAAGATCGTCCAGAACTCCTGGCGGACGGTGCGCGAGAAGCTCCGCGAGCTGCCGGGCGCGGCGCACATCGCGCTGGTCAGCGGGGATTTCGACGTACTGCTGCTGGTCCACACGCCGGACAACCGGACCCTGCGGGAGCTGGTCCTGACCCGTCTCCAGGCCATCCCGGAGGTGCTGTCCACGCGCACGCTGCTGGTGTTCGAGGAAACGGATCTGCTGGACCCGGGCGCGTCCGGCGGCCCCGCCCTCACGGAGGACTGAGCGGAGCCGGGCCGCCGGGCCGCGGGCGCCGGGCCGGAGCGGGCCGCCGGCGCAGGCCCGTACGGGCTACGCGGCCTTGGTGCGCAGGCCGTCCAGGGCCATGCTGACCACCGCGTCCGCGAGCTGGTCGGGGGTGGTGCCCGGGTGCGGGCGGTACCACTCGACCAGCGAGTTCACCATGCCGAACAGCAGCCGGGTGGCGAGCCGGATGTCCACGTCGGCCCGCAGGTCACCGTCCTCGGCGGCCGCCTTGAGGAGGTCGGCGACCTGGTGGTCGAACTCCCTGCGGCGCTCCAGCGCCCAGCGCTCGGTGCGGGTGTTGCCGCGCACCCGCAGCAGCAGGGTGACGTACGGCAGTTCCGCGACCAGGACCTCGACCGTGCGGCGCGTGACGTACTCGACGCGCGCGACCGCCCGGCCCCGTACCGCGCCGGGCTCCTCCAGGATCGCGAAGAGGCCGTCCAGGGCCCGGCTCACGGCGCGGTGGAGCAGTTCCTCCTTGCCCGCGACGTGGTGGTAGATCGAGGACTTGGAGATGCCGGCCGCCTTGGACAGGTGCTCCATCGAGGTGCCGTCGTAGCCGCGCTCGTTGAAGACCTGGACGGCGACGGACAGCAGGGTCTCGGGGGTGTAGGTGTCCCGCCTGGCCGTGGTCATCCGGTCCCCTCCGCGCCCTCGTCCGCCCCCGCGTCCGTCCCCTCGTCCTCGTCCTCGCCGGCCGCGTAGCCCAGCTTGAACAGGGCCAGCGAGGGCGCGTAGCGGCCGCCCGGACAGCGCTCGTCCAGGTGGTGCAGCAGGTCGTACGCCCAGTCCTGGCCGAGCCGCGCATGCCATTCGGCGGGGCCCAGCGGGTAGTTGACGCCGAGCCGCATCGCGGTGTCGACGTCCTCGGCGGTGGCCACTCCGCGCGCCACGGCGTCGGCGGTGAGGTCGATCAGCATCGCGACGGTCCGGGCGACGATCATGCCGGGGACGTCGCCGATGACGGAGACCTCCTTGCCGAGCTTCTGGAAGAGCCCGACCGCCTCGGCGAGGGTGCGCTCGGTGGTGTCCTCACTGGCGGAAAGGGCGATCCGGGTGGCGTCGCGGTAGTCGAGCGCGAGGTCGAAGTAGACGACGTCGGCGAACTCGACCGAGGTCTTGCCGTCCGCGAGCACCAGCTGGCCCTCGCCGGGCAGCTGGATGTACGGGCCCCCGTGCTCGGTGGCGGTGACCGCGATCCCGGCCTCCTCCATCAGGTCGGCCAGCGCTGCGGCCGGGCCGAGGTCGCCGACGACGGTGACCTTGTCCGGGGCCTCCTCGGGAGCCGCCGTGTGCGGGGCCGGAGCCTGCGCGTCCTCGCCGTACGGGAACCAGCCGTGCCCGGACTTGCGACCGAGGCGGCCCGACTGGACGAGCCTGCGCTGGGCGAGCGAGGGGGTGAACTTCGGGCTCCGGAAGAAGGAGTCCCAGACGGACCGGGTGACGGCCTCGTTGACGTCCTGGCCGATGAGGTCGGTCAGCTGGAAGGGGCCCATCTTGAAGCCGCCGCTCTCGCGCAGGACGGCGTCGATGGTGGCGGGGTCGGCACCCTGCTCCTCGTACACCGCGAAGGCCTCGGCGTAGAAGGGGCGGGCGATCCGGTTCACGATGAAGCCGGGCGTGTCGGCGCAGCGGACCGGCGTCTTCCCCCAGCCCAGGACGGTGCGGTACGCGCTCTCGGCGGCGGCCGGGTCGGTCGCGTACCCGCTGATCACCTCGACGAGGGGGAGCAGCGGGGCCGGGTTGAAGAAGTGCAGGCCGAGGAAGCGGCCGGGGTGCGCGAGGCCGGCTGCGAGCTCGGTGACGGAGAGGGAGGAGGTGTTGGTGGCCAGCAGCGCGTCCGGCGCGACCACTCCTTCGAGCGCCGCGAACAGCTCGCGCTTGACGGCCACGTCCTCGACGATCGCCTCGATCACCAGGGCGGCGGGGGCGAGCCCGGCGAGGTCGTCGGCGGAATCGAGCCGGCGGACGGCGTCGTCGGCCTCGGCCCGGTCCAGCCGCCCCTTGGCGACCAGCCGCTCGACCCGGCCGGCCACGGTCTGGACGGCCTCGCGGGCCCGCTCGGGCGCGGAGTCGTAGAGGCGTACGCGATGACCTGCGAGGAGAGCGACCTGGGCGATGCCCTGGCCCATGGTTCCGGCGCCGATGACCGCCACAGTGCGAGCCCGCTCGATTGCTGTCATGTCCTGATCCTCCCGCACGCGGTTGTCCACAGGTCTGCCGGGCCCTCTTGTACCGACCGATCGTTCGGTTACTCTAACTCCAGTCTGCTCTTCTTCACCCGCCCCAGCCCGATCCCAGCCTGATCCCCGGCCTGCGACCCAGTCTGCGGACCAGCCTGATCCTGCCCGGCTCAACGAGGAGTTGGTCCCTGATGGCCGCCGAGCTCACCGTCCCCCAGCTTTCCGAGAAGCACCGGACCACCCTGGACCAGGCGCTGGATGCCATCCGCAGCCGCGCCTACTGGTCCCCGCACCCCGAGCACCCCAAGGCCTACGGGGAGACCGCCCCGGCCGACGGGCTCGCCGCCTTCGAGGCCGTCCGCGGGACGCGCTTCGACCTCGGGCAGCCCGGCACCGACGGCTGGGCGGGCGGCGAGGTCTCCCCCTTCGGCCCGGAGCTGGGCGTGGAGTACCCGCACGTCGACCCGGACGTGCTGCTCCCCGCGATGAAGGCCGGGATCGCCGCCTGGCGCGACGCCGGCCCGGAGACCCGCGCCCTGGTCTGCATCGAGATCCTGGCCCGCATCTCCGCCCGCACCCACGAGTTCGCGCACGCGGTCATGCACACCAGCGGCCAGGCCTTCATGATGGCCTTCCAGGCGGGCGGCCCCCACGCGCAGGACCGCGGCCTGGAGGCGGTGGCCTACGCGTACGAGGAGCAAACCCGCGTTCCCGGGCAGGCCGCCTGGTCGAAGCCGCAGGGCAAGAAGGACCCGCTGGAGCTCGGCAAGACCTTCACCGCCGTGCCGCGCGGCATCGCGCTGATGATCGGCTGCAACACCTTCCCCACCTGGAACGGCTACCCCGGCCTGTTCGCCTCCCTCGCCACCGGCAACGCCGTCCTGGTCAAGCCGCACCCGCGCGCCGTCCTGCCGCTGGCGCTGACCGTGAAGGCCGCCCGCGAGGTGCTGGCCGAGGCGGGCTTCGACCCGAACCTGGTGGCCCTGGCGGTCGAGCGGCCGGGCGAGGGCATCGCCAAGACGCTGGCCGTCCGCCCCGAGATCAAGCTCGTCGACTACACCGGGTCCACCGAGTTCGGCGACTGGCTGGAGGCCAACGCCCGCCAGGCACAGGTATACACGGAGAAGGCCGGCGTCAACACCGTCGTCGTCGACTCCACCGACGACTACAAGGGGATGCTGTCCAACCTGGCGTTCTCGCTGTCCCTGTACAGCGGCCAGATGTGCACCACCCCGCAGAACCTGCTGATCCCGCGCGACGGCATCGACACGGACGCCGGCCACAAGTCGTACGACGAGGTCGTCGCCGACCTCGCGGCCTCGGTCGGCGGCCTGCTGGGCGACGACGCCCGCGCCAACGCGCTGCTGGGCGCGCTGGTCAACCCGGACGTCAAGGCCCGCCTGGAGGCGGCGGCCGGCCTCGGCGAGGTCGCGCTGGCCTCCCGCGAGGTGGCGAACCCCGAATTCCCGGACGCGGTCGTGCGCACCCCGGTGATCGTGAAGCTGGACGCCGGCAAGCCGGACCCGGAGGCGGCCTACCTCTCCGAGTGCTTCGGCCCGGTCTCCTTCGCGGTGGCGGTGGACTCCACGGCCGACGCCCTCGAACTGCTGCGCCGCACGGTGCGGGAGAAGGGCGCCATGACCGTGGGCGCGTACACCACGTCGGCGGACACCGAGCGGGCGATCGAGGAGGTCTGCCTGGAGGAGTCGGCGCAGCTGTCGCTGAACCTGACGGGCGGGGTCTTCGTGAACCAGACCGCGGCCTTCTCCGACTTCCACGGCTCCGGCGGCAACCCGGCGGCGAACGCCGCGCTGTGCGACGGGGCGTTCGTCGCGAACCGCTTCCGCGTGGTGGAGGTCCGCCGCCAGGCCTAGGCCGTCTCCCGCGGGTCCTTCGGCCCGCCCCAGTGGAAGAGGGTCATGGCCACGCTGGTGGCCAGGTTGTAGCTGGACACCTGGGGGCGCATCGGCAGCGCCACCAGGTGGTCGGCCCGGGCGCGCAGCTCGGGCGAGATGCCGTGCCGCTCGGAACCGAAGGCGAGCAGGGCGTCGTCGGGCAGGACGAGGCCGCGGATGTCGTCGCCCTCGGGGTCGAGCGCGTAGACCGGACCGGGCGGGAGCTCCTCCAGCTCCACCCGGTCCACGGTGGTCGCGTAGTGCAGCCCGGCGCCGGCGCGGACCACGTTGGGGTGCCAGGGGTCGAGGTCGCCGCGGGTGAGCACGCCGGTGGCCCCGAAGCCGGCGGCGAGGCGGACCACGGCGCCGACGTTGCCGAGGTTGCGCGGGTTGTCGAGCAGCACGACGGGGGCGGGCCGGGGCGTCCGCGTCAGCGCGGCCCGGCCGGCCTCGCGGTCGGGGCGTACGGCGAGCGCGGCGACGCCGGTGGGGTGCACGCGGGGCAGCAGCTCCTTGAGCGGAGCCCGCCGTACGAGACGGGCGACCCGCTCCTCCACGTCGGGCGCCAGCCCGGCGGCGAGCTCCCGTACCCGCTCGGGCTCGTCGGCGACGGCGGCCAGCACCTCCGCCCCGAACCGCAGGGCGTGCTTCAGCGCGTGGAACCCGTCGAGCAGCACGACGTCGCTTCGCTCGGCGATCTCGGCCCATCCGGCCAGCTGCTCACTCATGCCCCGACCCTAAGCCCCGCCGGACGGCGTCCCGCCCAGCCCGGCCACCCCAGCCCCACCGGCAACTCCAGCCCCGCCGGCGTTTGAGGCGCGGGGGGCTGGGGGCGGAGCCCCCAAGGGGTCCGGGGCGCAGCCCCGGGGAACGGGCGAAGCGGGGGTCCCCCCGGACGGAGTCTGGGGGAGGGCAGGGGACCAGCGGCGCCGCAGGCCACCCGCGGCGGCGGCCACCCGCGCCCCGGCCCACACCAGCAGCCCCGTCGGCAGGAACACCGCGTCCGCGGCGATCATCGCCAGCGAGAAGAACGGCAGTCCCAGCAGCACCGCGATCCCCGCGTGCTCCAGCATCATCAACGCCAGCAGCACGTTCTTGACCCGCCGGTTGAACAGCGCGAACGGGAACGCCACCTGCACCAGCACGGTCCCGTACGTCAGCACCATCACCACCGCCCCGCTGGAGGCCACCAGCTCCGACAGCCACGGCCACGGGGTGAAGTAGTCCAGTCTCAGCGGGTAGTACAGCGCGGTCCCGTCCTGCCACCGCGAGCCCTGGATCTTGTACCAGCCGGCGGTGGCGTAGATCAGGCACACCTCGGCCGTGATCACCAGCATCCCGGCGTTGTGCAGCAGGTTCGCGAGCACGTCCAGCGTCGCCCGCCGCTCGCCCTGCGGCTCGTACCGGTCGGCCAGCCACCACAGCGCGGTCCCGGTCCACAGCGTCGAGAACGCCACCAGCCAGAGCGCGCCGAGGTGCCCGCTCACCGCCCCGTAGGCGAAGGCCGCGCCCAGCACCGCCCACAGCACCGGCCCCGCCGCCCCCGCCGTGGCCGAGCCCCGCAGCCGCGCCCGGCGCGCGTCCAGCGACCACACCTGCGCGCAGCGCGTCAGTACCAGGTAGACCGCCATCAGGTGGATGACGTTGTCACCGCCGTCGCCCATGAAGACGCTGCGGTTCTGGAGCGACAGCACCCCGACCATGAACAGCACCGACGCCGCCCGGGTGCGCCAGCCCAGCAGCAGCAGCGCGCTCGCGAGCAGGGAGACCGCGTACACGGTCTCGAACCACAGCGCCGAGTCCGACCACATCAGCACCGTGAAGGCGCGGTTGGAGGCCGTCAGCCGCTCCGCCAGCTGCCAGCTCCAGGGGCCGTCGGGCCCGTACAGCTCGTGCCGGTGGGGGAACTCCCGCAGCAGGAAGAACAGCCAGGTCCCGGCGAAGCCGATGCGGACGACGGCGCTCTGGTAGGGGCCCAGCGCCTGCCCGGTGGCCTTGGCAGCCGCCCGCGCGAGGGCGCTCCTCACACGTTCCACCACGGCAGCTCCCGGTAGTACGTCTGGGTGTCGGTCTTCTCCCCGCTCCAGGGCGGCGCGGCCACGGACCGCGTCGCCGAGCGCAGCTGGACCCGTACGATCCGCTCTCCGCCGGGCTTGACCGCGGTCAGCCGGGCCACGGCGATCCGCTTCAGGTACTGCTCGGCCAGTTCGCCGCGCTCGCCGGCGGGCTTGTTCTCCTCGTCGTGGGAGCCGGTGAAGAAGTCCCAGGCCCTGCGCAGCTCGTTCTGCTCGGTGTGGCTCGGCAGCAGGCTGTGGCGGATCGCCGCGCCGTCCTCGGCGGACAGGTCGCGCCAGTCCCGGGTGACCAGCTCGCCGCCCGCGGTGCGGACCTGGGCCCGGACCTCGACGGCGATGTTCTGCTGGAGCGGGTTGGGCGCGAAGAGCTTCCAGTTCTGTTCGAACTCGGGGTAGATCCAGCCGTCGACGGTCCGCGCGTGCTGCTTGCTGACGGTGTTGGCCGGGGCGACGTGCAGGAAGACCAGCCCGAGGTGCAGGCAGGCGGCGACGCCCAGGGCCCCGAGGGCGAGGGCCGCGATGACCCGGTAGGGGGCGGACAGGCCCGCGATCCCGGGCGCGCGGGGCGGGACGGGCGACGGTGCAGGCGGTGCAGGCGGTTCCTGCGGTTCCTGCGGTTCTCGCGGTTCCTGCGGACCCGGCGGGGAGGGGACGGCGGCCGGCGGAAGGTCTCCTTCCGCAGGCTCGCGCTCGTTCGAATCCATCCCGCCCCGATCATCCGGCTTCCACAGGGTTGCCCACAGAGGTTGACACCCTACGGGCCGCCGTCTCACCATTGAAGAGGATGAACCGAACGATCGGTCGGTCGGGCGGACGGAACACTCTGACAGGGGACCGGGATGGTCGCAGTGACCCCGGAAACGGGCACGTCAGGCACGGTGGACGGCGCGGTGGACGGGCAGTCCGCGGACCTCGGCGCACAGCTCCGGGCGGACTTCGACGCCGCCGTGGCGGCGGACGAGCGCGTGGAGCCTCGGGACTGGATGCCCGAGGAGTACCGCGCGTCCCTGGTCCGGCAGATGGCGCAGCACGCGCACTCCGAGATCATCGGCATGCAGCCCGAGGCCAACTGGATCACCCGCGCGCCCTCCCTGCGCCGCAAGGCGATCCTCATGGCCAAGGTGCAGGACGAGGCGGGCCACGGCCTCTACCTCTACAGCGCCGCCGAAACCCTCGGCACCAGCCGCGACGAGCTGCTCGACAAGCTCCACTCCGGCAAGCAGAAGTACTCCTCGATCTTCAACTACCCCACCCTGACCTGGGCCGACGTCGGCGCCATCGGCTGGCTCGTGGACGGCGCGGCGATCACCAACCAGGTCCCGATCTGCCGCTGCTCCTACGGCCCCTACGCCCGCGCCATGGTCCGGATCTGCAAGGAGGAGTCCTTCCACCAGCGCCAGGGGTACGAGCTGCTCCTCGCCCTCTCGCAGGGCACCGAGGGCCAGCACGCAATGGCGCAGGACGCGGTGGACCGCTGGTGGTGGCCCTCCCTGATGATGTTCGGCCCGCCGGACGACGAGTCGGTGCACAGCGCGCAGGCGATGGCCTGGAAGATCAAGCGGCACTCCAACGACGAGCTGCGCCAGCGCTTCGTGGACATCGCCGTCCCGCAGGCCGAGTCCCTGGGCCTGACGCTCCCCGACCCGGACATCAAGTGGAACGAGGAGCGCGGGCACTACGACTTCGGCGCCATCGACTGGGCCGAGTTCTGGGACGTCCTCAAGGGCAACGGCCCCTGCAACGAACAGCGGATCAGCCAGCGGCGCCGGGCGCACGAGGAAGGCGCCTGGGTCCGCGAGGCCGCCTCCGCGTACGCCGCGAAGCACACCAGCACCGGACGAGAGGTACAGGCATGACGCAGAACTGGCCCCTGTGGGAGGTGTTCGTGCGCTCGCGCCGCGGCCTCTCGCACACGCACGCCGGAAGCCTGCACGCCCCCGACGCGGAGATGGCCCTGCGCAACGCGCGCGACCTCTACACGCGGCGCAACGAGGGCGTCTCGATCTGGGTCGTGCCGTCCACCGAGATCACCGCTTCCTCGCCGGACGAGCGGGACCCGTTCTTCGCCCCGTCCGCCGACAAGCCGTACCGGCACCCCACCTTCTACGAGATCCCCGAGGGGGTGCGCCACCTGTGAGCGCCGGCACCGACACCCGTACCGCGGCCGCCCTGGCCCTCGGCGACGACGCGCTGATCCTCTCCCACCGCCTCGGCGAGTGGGCGGGCCACGCCCCCGTCCTGGAGGAGGAGGTCGCCCTGGCGAACATCGCCCTCGACCTGCTCGGCCAGGCCCGTCTGCTGCTGTCCATGGCCGGCGACGAGGACGAGCTGGCCTTCCTGCGCGAGGAACGCTCCTTCCGCAACCTCCAGCTGGTCGAACAGCCCAACGGGGACTTCGCCCACACCATCGCCCGCCAGCTCTACTTCTCCTTCTACCAGCACGAGCTGTACACGGAGCTCGCCGCCGGGGAGGGCCCGTTCGCCCCGCTCGCGGCCAAGGCCGTGAAGGAGACCGCCTACCACCGGGACCACGCCGAGCAGTGGACGCTGCGCCTCGGCGACGGCACCGAGGAGAGCCGCACCCGGATGCGCGCCGGGCTGGACGCCCTGTGGAAGTTCACCGGGGAGATGTTCCTGCCGGTCGAGGGCCTCGGCCTGGACGGGGCCGCCATGGAGGCCCTTGAGGGACGCTGGCTGGCCGCGCTGGGCGACGTACTGGACCGGGTGGGACTGACGCTGCCCGAGGGGGCCCGTACGGGCGCCTGGGCGGCCGGAGCGGGCCGCCAGGGGCTGCACACCGAGCCGTTCGGCCGGCTGCTCGCCGAGATGCAGCACCTGCACCGCAGCCACCCCGGAGCGTCGTGGTGAGCGCCGGGGCCGGAACCACCCGCCTGGAGGCGGAGCTGGCCGAGCTGGCGGGTTCCGTCCCCGACCCCGAACTGCCCGTGCTGACCCTGGCCGAGCTGGGCGTCCTGCGCGGAGTACGGATGCACGAGGACGGCCACGCCGAGGTCGTCCTCACCCCGACGTACACCGGCTGCCCTGCCATCGAGGCCATGTCCGCCGACATCGAGCGGGTCCTGACCGGCCACGGCATACCGCAGGTGCGGGTGACCACGGTCCTGTCCCCCGCCTGGTCCACCGACGACATCAGCGCCGAGGGCCGCCGCAAACTGGCCGAGTTCGGCATCGCGCCGCCCCGCCCGCACTCCGCCGGCGGGCCGGTCCCGCTCACCCTGTCGGTCCGCTGCCCCAACTGCGGCTCGACGGACACCGAACTCCTCAGCCGCTTCTCCTCCACCGCGTGCAAGGCGCTGCGCCGCTGCGTGGCCTGCCGCGAACCGTTCGACCACTTCAAGGAGCTGTAGATGGCCGCACCCCGCCACGGCGCGTTCCACCCGCTGACGGTGGCGGCAGTCGACCGGCTCACCGACGACTCGGTGGCACTGACCCTGCGCGTCCCCGAGGAACTGCGCGAGGACTACCGCCACGCCCCCGGCCAGCACCTGACCCTGCGCCGGCGCGCCGGCGAGGGCACCGAGGTCCGCCGCACCTACTCGATCTGCTCCCCCGCCCCGGCCCCCGACGGCCCCGGCCCCGCCGGACTGCGGGTGGGCGTACGCCTGGTGGAGGGCGGCGAGTTCTCCACGTTCGCGCACAAGGAGATCGCCGCCGGTGACGTGCTGGACGTGATGGTCCCGGCCGGGCGGTTCGTCCTGGAGCCGGCCGCCGCCCCGCACGCCGCGCACTACGCGGCCGTCGTCGGCGGCAGCGGGATCACCCCGGTGCTGTCGATCGCCGCCTCGCTGCTGGCGGACCGGCCCGACGCCCGGTTCTGCCTGGTGCGCAGCGACCGCACGGCCGCCTCGACGATGTTTCTGGAGGAGGTGGCCGACCTCAAGGACCGCTACCCCGACCGTTTCCAGCTCGTCACCGTGCTCTCCCGCGAGGAGCAGGAGGCCGGCCTGCCGTCCGGGCGGCTCGACGAGGCCCGGCTGGTGTCCCTGCTGCCCGCGCTGCTGCCGGTCGAGGAGGTGACGGGCTGGTTCCTCTGCGGTCCCTACGGGCTGGTGAGCGGCGCGGAGCGGGCCCTGGGCGCGCTGGGCGTCGCACGGACCCGGGTGCACGAGGAGATCTTCCACGTCGAGGACACCGCCCCTCAGGGCCCCGTCCGCACCATCCCGGCACCGGCCCACGGCCGGGTGACGGCCCGGCTCGACGGCCGCTCGGGCACCTGGTCCGTGCGGGACGGCGAATCCCTGCTGGACACCGTGCTGCGCAACCGCGCGGACGCCCCGTACGCCTGCAAGGGCGGGGTCTGCGGCACCTGCCGGGCCTTCGTGGTGTCCGGGGAGGTCCGGATGGACCGCAACTTCGCGCTGGAGGCGGAGGAGACCGAGGCCGGTTTCGTCCTGGCCTGCCAGTCCCACGCCATGACCGAGGAAGTGGAGATCGACTTCGACCGGTAGCCCGCCGGGCGCCGGGGGCCTGTCCAATTGCCGGAAGCTGCTCTATCTTGACGCACCGTCAGATCAGGGCGTCATCCGGTGCGCGCAGGAGGACAGGCAGTGGACTTCACCTTCACCGAGGAGCAGCAGGCCGCGGTCGAGGCCGCCAGGGCCGTCTTCGCCGATGTCGCCCCCGACGGCGTCCCCAGCCCCGCGCTCACGCCCGGGGCCGTCGCCGACGAGTTCGACCGGCCGCTGTGGGCCAGGCTCGCGGGCTCCGACCTGCTGAGCCTGGTCCTCGCCGAGGAACACGGCGGGGCCGGCCTCGACGCCATCGCCCTGTGCCTCGTCCTGCGCGAGGCCGCGAAGGTACTGGCCCGGGTGCCGCTGCTGGAGCACTGCGCCACCGCCATGGCCGTCCAGGCCCACGGCAGCCCCGAGCTGGCCGCCACCCTGCTGCCCGGAGCCGGCAGCGGCACGCTCGTCCTCACCGCCGCCGCGCACGGCCGCACCGGCCACGACCCCGCCGAACTCGCCGTCACCGCGCGCCGCGAGGGCTCCGACTGGCTCCTGGACGGGGTGCAGACCTCCGTGGCCTGGGCCCATGGCTGCGACTGGATCGCCGTACCCGCCCACAGCGGCGAGGGCGAGGCCGTCCTCGCCCTGCTGCCCCGCGTCACCCAGGGGCTCACGCTCGCCGACCAGTACTCCACCAGCGGCGAACGCCTCGCCGAACTCACCCTGGACGGGGTCCGCGCCCCCGCCGCCCACGTGATCGACGCCCCCGGCGCCTGGGACCGGCTCCACCAGCTCCTGGCCACCGGGACCTGCGCCCTGGCACTCGGCCTCGGCGAGGCCGCGCTCACCATGACCAGCCAGTACACCGGCAAGCGGGAGCAGTTCGGCTTCCCCGTGGCCACCTTCCAGGCCGTCGCGGTGCAGGCCGCCGACCGTTACATCGACCTGCGCGCCATGGAGGCCACCCTCTGGCAGGCCGCCTGGCGGCTCGACTCCGCGACCGGAGGGGCGGGCGGCCCGCTGCCCAGCGCCGGGGACGTGGCCGTCGCCAAGATCTGGGCCTCCGAGGGCGTACGCCGGGTCGTGCAGACCGCCCAGCACCTGCACGGCGGCTTCGGCGCCGACACGGAATACCCGCTGCACCGCTACCACGCCTGGGCCAAGCAGCTGGAGCTCCAGCTCGGCCCTGCCGCCGCACACGAAGAGGCCCTGGGCGACCTGCTGGCCGCCCACCCCCTCGGCTGAAACGGCCGCCGAGCGACCGCTGGAACGACGGCCGAGGCACGGCGAGCAACCGCCGAGCGACGGCCGACAGCAACGGCCGCGAGCGACAGCCGGCAGCGACGGCCGGCAGCGACGGCTAGAGCACGAAGGCCGGGTTCCCGTTGTCCGTCACCATCGGGCGCCCGGCCCGGTCCCACGCCTGCATGCCGCCGTCCACGTTCACGGCCTCGATGCCCTGGCGCACCAGGTACTGGGTGACCTGGGCGCTGCGGCCCCCGACCCGGCACATCACGTACGCGGTGCGGCCGTCCGCGACCGCCTCCGTGACCTCGCCGAAGCGCGCCACGAAGTCGCTCATCGGGACGTGCAGCGCACCCTCGACGTGCCCGGCCGCCCATTCGTCGTCCTCACGGACGTCGAGGACGAAGCCTTCGGCGGGCACCGCGGCGGCGTCCACCGAGGGAAGCGGTCCGAGGTTCATAAAAGTCGCCTTCTCTCTTCACGGATCTGGTCTGCCAACCTATCCGAAGCCCCGGCCGGGACCGGCTCATCCGGCGCTGTACGACGCCAGCTCCGCCTCGCGCTCCGAGACCTGCGCGAGCAGCTGCTCCGCGATCTCCTCCAGCAGCCGGTCCGGGTCGTCCGGCGCCATCCGCAGCATGGCCCCGATCGCGCTGTCCTCCAGCTCCTTCGCCACCAGCGAGAGCAGCTCCTTGCGCTGGGCCAGCCATTCGAGCCGGGCGTACAGCTCCTCGGCCTCGGTCGGCCGGGCCTCCTCCGGCGCCGGGCCGGCCTCCCACTCCTCGGCCAGCTCGCGCAGCAGCCGCTCCTCACCGCGCCCGTACGCGGCGTTGACCCGGGAGATGAACGCGTCGCGGCGGGTCCGCTCGGCCTCGTCCTGGGCCAGGTCGGGGTGGGCCTTGCGGACCAGCTCCCGGTACAGCCGCCGCACCTCCTCGGTGGGCCGTACCCGCTCCGGCGGCCGCACGGACCGGTCGGTGAGCATCGCCGCGGCGTCGTCGGAGATCCCGTCCGAGTCCAGCCAGTCGTGGAACAGCTCGTCCACCCCCGGCATCGGCATCACCATCGAGCGGGCCTCCCGGGCCCGCCGCAGGTCCTCCGGGTCGCCGCTGCGGGCCGCCTTGGCCTCCGCGATCAGCGCGTCCAGCTCGTCGAGCCGCGTGTACATCGGGCCGAGCTTCTGGTGGTGCAGCCGGGAGAAGTTCTCGACCTCCACGCGGAAGGTCTCCACCGCGATCTCGAACTCGATCAGCGCCTGCTCGGCGGCCCGCACGGCGCGTTCCAGCCGTGCCTCGGGCCGCTCGTCACCGGCGACGGCGGGCTCTTCGGGGGCCGGGTGTTCGGTCTGCTCGCTCACCCGGCCAGCCTACGGCCCGCCCGGGGGCATGTTTCACGTGAAACGTGCCCGGTACCGGCGGGGCCGGGGGGTCAGACCCCGAACTCCGCCGCGATCCGTCCCGACCGCACCGCCGCGACCAGGTCCGCGTGGTCGGCCTCGCTCCGGTCGGCGTACGCCACGGCGAAGGCGGCCATCGCCTCGTCCAGTTCCTCGTTCTTGCCGCAGTACCCCGCCAGCAGCCGCGGATCGGCGCTGTGCGCGTGCGCCCGGGCCAGCAGGGCACCGGTCATCCGGCCGTAGTCGTCGATCTGGTCCACGGTCAGCGCCGCCGGGTCCACGCTCCCCTTGCGGTTGCGGAACTGCCGGACCTGGTACGGCCGCCCCTCGACGGTGGTCCAGCCCAGCAGGATGTCCGAGACCACCTGCATCCGCTTCTGCCCGGCCACCACCCGGCGGCCCTCGTGCTCCTCCCGGGGGGCGTGGAAGCCCAGCCCGGGCAGGTGCGGCAGCAGCACCGAGGGCCGCGCCTCCTTCACCTGGAGCACCAGCGCCTCGCCCCGGTGGTCCAGCAGCAGCACCACGTACGACCGGGTGCCCACGCTGCCGGTCCCGACCACGCGGAAGGCCACGTCGTGGATCGCGTACCGGGCCAGCAGCGGCAGCCGGTCCCCGGACAGGGTCCCCAGGTACGGGCCCAGCGAGGCGGCCACGGCGGCGGCCTCCGCGTCCCCGACCCGGCGCAGCACCGGCAGCGCGTCCACGAAGCGTCGGTGAGCGGCTCCGTCGCGGGACTGCCCGCCCTCGGCGACCAGCTCGGTCGACTTGGCCGCGAACCGGGCGGAGGTGTTGTTGCGGGCCTTCTCCGAGACCCGCTCCAGCGTGCCCAGCAGGTCGCGGGCGTCGGTGTGGGAGACCAGCTCCTCGTCGGCGATGGCGTTCCACGCGTCGAGCGCAGGCAGCTTCGCCAGCAGCCGCATGGTCCGCCGGTACGCGCCGACCGCGTCCCGCGCCGCCGCCCGGCAGGTGTCCTCGTCGGCGCCCACCACGCGCCCGGCGAGGATCAGGGAGGTCGCCAGCCGCTTCACGTCCCACTCCCACGGACCGAAGACGGTCTCGTCGAAGTCGTTGAGGTCGATGACGAGCCGGCCGCGCGCGTCCCCGTACAGGCCGAAGTTGGCCGCGTGGGCGTCACCGCAGATCTGCGCCCCCACTCCGGTCACCGGGCCGCCGGACAGGTCGTGCGCCATCAGCCCGGCCGCCCCGCGCAGGAAGGCGAAGGGGTTGGCGGCCATCCGGCCCACCCGTATCGGCGTCAGCTCGGCGACCCGGCCCACGTTGGACTCCTCCACCGCGCGCACGGCGTCCGGCCGCCCTGCGGGCGCCTCGAACCACGCGTGCGCCGCGCGCGGTACGCGCAGCCGCAGGGCCTTCCCGGCCTCCCTGGGGGAGCCCGCCACGTTCCGGGGGGCGAAGCCCGCGACGCGCGGTATTCGCCCGCCGTCCCGGCCCGCCGTCCCGCCCGGCACCCCGCCCGGCACCCCGCCCGGCACCCCGGCCGCCACGTCCGTCGCCGCGTACTGCTCCGGTACCGCCACCATCCCCGCCGCCCCCGCACTGTTCGCGCCACACCGGCCACCGCGTGGCCGATCAAGTCCGGGCAGACCGTACCTACAGCCCGGCGTCCCTGGCCAGCAGGGCCGCCTGGACCCGGTTCTCGCAGGCCAGCTTCGACAGGATCCGGCTCACGTACGTCTTCACCGTCGCCTCGCTCATGTGGAGCCTGCGCCCGGCGTCCGCGTTGGACAACCCCTCTCCCAGCAGCGCCAGCACGCCCCGCTCCCGCTCGGTCAGCTCCGCGACCCGGCGCCGGGCCTCCTCGCCGCGTCCCGCCGCCGGCCCCGCCGCCAGCTGGTCGACCACGTGCCGGGTCGCACCGGGCGAGAGGTACGCGTCCCCGCCCGCCGCCGCCCGCACGGCGCCGATCAGCTCGCCCGGCGCCGAGTCCTTCAGCAGGAACCCGGCACCGCCCTGGCTCAGCGCCCGCAGCACGTTCTCCTTCTCCCCGAAGGTCGTGAGGATCAGCGCCCGCACCCCCGGCGCGGCCCGCCCCAGCTCGCCCAGTGCCGTCAGTCCGTCCATCACCGGCATCTGGATGTCCAGCAGCACCACGTCCGGGGCGTGCGACAGGGCCAGCTCGACGGCCTCCCGGCCGTTGGCCCCCTCGGCGACGACCTCGATGTCCGGCGCCGAGGTCAGGATCATCCTGATCCCGGCCCGGATCAGCGGCTCGTCGTCAGCGATCACCACTCTGATCACCTTGGCTGTCACCCGCGCGCTCCTACCGCTTGACCTCGTACACCTGCTTGTCGACGAGCTTGCCGTCCCGGAAGCAGAACCGGAAAACGGTGTCCGAGTCCAGGTCCGAGGAATCCACGGAGAGCAGCGCCAGGCACTGCGCCCCCTCCGGCTTCGGCGGCCCCTTGCGGTCCAGCCCGGCCATCAGCACCCCGCTGCCCTCCGGCAGCCGCTCCCGCACCGCCTTCTCGGACTCGCCCACCTGCACGGCGTCGTACTCCTCCCGGCCGAGTACCGCCTCGTTCGCGGTGCCCACCAGCATCACCATGGCGGCCCCCACCACGATGATCAGCAGTACCAGCGCCGCGACGGCGATCCCGCAGCCCATCGCCACGCCCCCGGTGCGGGTGCGCACCGGCTTCGCCAGCTCCCGGTCCAGCACGGCCCAGTCCAGCGCCGGCGCGCCCTCCAGCGCCAGCGCCCGGGCCTGCGAACGCTGCCCGAAGTCGTCGGCCACGTCCTCGACGAGCCCGGCCGGCTCCGTCCCGTACGGCAGCACTCCCGCCACCCGGAAGCCGCCGTCCTCGGTCGCGCCGGCGTGCACCATGCCGCCGACGAGCCGGGCCCGCTCCCGCAGCCCGGTCAGGCCCTGCCCGCCCGAGACCACCTCGCCCGAACCCCGCTCGGCCGCCGGGCCGTTGGCGATCTCCACCACCAGCGAGTCGTCCTCGTACCGGAGTTCCACGGTGATCGGCGACCCGGGCGCGTGCTTGTAGGCGTTGGTCAGAGCCTCCTGCACGATCCGGTACGCGGCGTGGTCGCAGGCCGCGACCAGCGGCCGCGGCTGCCCCGCCGTGCCCAGCCGTACGTCGGTCCCCGCGGCCCGCGCCGCCTCCACGATCCCGGCGATGCCGGCCACCCCCCGTGCCGCCGGCTGCGCCTCCTCCACCGGCGCGGGCGCCTCCACCCCGTCGCGCAGGATCCCGACGACCTCGCGCAGCTCGTGCATGGCCGCCACCGACGCCTGCCGCAGCACGCCCACCGCCTCGCGCTGGCGGTCGGTGAGCTCCGGGTCCACCTCCAGCGCCCCGGTGTGCACCGCGATCAGTGCCAGCTGGTGGCCCAGGCTGTCGTGCATGTCCTGGGCGATCCGCTGCCGCTCCCGCAGCCTGGCCTGCCCGGCGACCATGGTCCGTTCCCGCAGCAGCTGGTCGTTGCGCTCCTGGAGGGCGCCCAGCAGGGTCCGGCGCTGGTGCCAGTAGCGGCTGGCCAGACCGGGCATGACGGTCGCCGCGAGGAACATCAGGGCGGAGAACACCGCGACCAGCAGCGGCTTCATCTGCGCCCACTGGTCGATGACGGTGAGACCGACCAGGGCGAGGAAGGCCAGCAGGAACGCGCCCAGCGCCCGGCCGACCCCGACGATCCGGCGGCCCGCGGACCAGCCCAGCAGGATCGTCGCGAGGAACACCCCGGGCAGCAGCGCGCTCGCCGCAGCGCCCACCACCAGCGTGACCGCGGGCAGCCGGCGGCGCAGCAGCGTCAGCAGCACGACGGCCACGGCGCCCAGGACCATCTTCCGGCCGGAGCTGTGGTCGAGTTCGTCCACGCCGACGCCGAGCAGTGCCAGCAGAGCCGCGATGGTCAGGTCGGCCGCCAGCATCCGCCGCGTCCAGGGCTCCGGCCCTTTCAGCCACTCCCAGCCCGCGCGCGTCCTCACCTTGGCATCCACGGGCCCGACCCTAGACACCGGACCGGGCCGGCCGCCGTCCTCTTTCGTCGTGCCCCGCGCGACGAAAGTCGTCCGGAGCCGGACATGCGAGAAGCCCCGATCCGGATTCCGGATCGGGGCTTCCCCGATGTGGGCGAGGGGGGATTTGAACCCCCACGTCCCGAAGGACACTGGCACCTGAAGCCAGCGCGTCTGCCGTTCCGCCACTCGCCCGAGCAGCGTCCCAGTGGTTCTTCCCTTTCGGGCCGTTCCCCTGGCGACGTCGAAACATTAGCACGTCAGACGGGGCGGATTGAAATCGCTTTCCACGGCCCCCCTCACGACGACCGGGACGGCCCCTCCCGCTGTCCGCTCCGGGTGCGGGACACTGTCCCTGGAGCACCCCTACGATCCCTTGTGAGCACCAACACTCCTGCGCGCAGGACCGAAGGGGAACCAGCCGAATCCGCCACGCGTGGATACGATCAGTAAGCAGTACAGGGCGACAACGACGGAGGAGGTGCCCCATGGGAGTCCTGAAGCGTTTCGAGCAGCGCCTCGAAGGTCTGGTGAACGGCACCTTCGCCAAGGTGTTCAAGTCCGAGGTCCAGCCGGTGGAGATCGCCGGCGCCCTCCAGCGGGAGTGCGACAACAACGCCACCATCTGGAACCGCGAGCGGACCGTCGTACCCAACGACTTCATCGTGGAGCTCAGCACGGGCGACTACGAGCGCCTGAGCCCCTACTCGGGCCAGCTCGGCGACGAACTCGCGGGCCTCGTGCGCGACTACGCCAAGCAGCAGCGCTACAGCTTCATGGGCCCCATCAAGGTGCACCTGGAGAAGGCGGACGACCTCGACACCGGCCTCTACCGGGTCCGCAGCCGTACGCTCGCCTCCAGCACCTCCCAGGACTCCCCGCAGGCACCCCAGGGCCAGCAGGGCGGATACGGCTACCCGCCGGTCGGCGCCCCGCCCATGCCCCCGGGCCCGCCTCCGGGCGGACCCGGCGCGCGCCCCGGCGGCCCGCCCGCGGGTCCCGGCGCCCCGGGCGCCGTGCGCCGCTGGATCGAGATCAACGGCACCCGCCACCAGATCTCGCGCCCGACGCTCGTACTCGGCCGCAGCACCGAGGCCGATGTGCGGATCGACGACCCCGGCGTGTCCCGCCGGCACTGTGAGATCCGGACCGGAACACCCCCGACGATCCAGGATCTCGGGTCCACCAACGGCATCGTGGTGGACGGGCAGCACACCACCCGCGCTACGCTCCGCGACGGCTCGCGGATCGTCGTGGGCAGCACCACCATCATTTACCGGCAAGCCGAAGGGTGAAGCGGGGGCAATGTCAGAGCTGACCCTGACGGTCATGCGGTTGGGTTTCCTGGCCGTTCTGTGGCTGTTCGTCATCGTGGCCGTTCAGGTCATCCGCAGCGACCTCTTCGGTACGCGCGTCACACAGCGCGGCTCGCGCCGTGGCGGCGGCTCCGCCGGCGCTCCGCAGCAGACCGGGCGCCAGGCCGCACCGCCCCAGCAGCGCCAGCGCAGGGGCGCGCCGACCAAGCTGGTCGTGTCCGAGGGCACCCTCACGGGCACCACGGTGGCGCTCGCCGGCCAGACGATCACGCTGGGCCGCGCGCACGACTCCACGATCGTGCTGGACGACGACTACGCCTCCAGCAGGCATGCCAGGATCTACCCCGACCGTGACGGCCAGTGGATCGTCGAGGATCTCGGGTCCACGAACGGCACGTACCTCGACCGGACCCGGCTGACCACCCCGACGCCCATTCCGCCGGGCGCCCCGATCCGCATCGGTAAGACCGTCATCGAGCTGCGGAAGTAGTACGAGAATGAGCGAGCGGAGCGAGCGAGCCGCGGCGGTCCGTCCCACCGGGGACACGGACCCGAGCGCGCTCCCGACCGGAGGGTGGGCAGTGTGGCTCGAGACCGGTTGTACCCCGAGGCGTCGACAGGGCAGGTGCGCATGAGTCTGTCCCTGCGTTTCGCCGCCGGATCGCACAAGGGGATGATCCGCGAGGGCAACGAGGACTCCGGCTACGCCGGTCCCCGGCTCCTCGCCGTCGCCGACGGCATGGGCGGCCAGGCAGCGGGCGAGGTCGCCAGCTCCGAGGTCATCTCCTCGCTCGTCCAGCTCGACGACGACGTCCCCGGCTCCGACATCCTCACCGCCCTCGGCATCGCCGTGCAGCGCGCCAACGACCAGCTGCGGGTCATGGTCGAGGAGGACGCCCAGCTCGAAGGCATGGGCACCACGCTCACCGCCCTGCTCTGGACGGGCCAGCGGCTCGGTCTCGTGCACGTCGGCGACTCCCGCGCCTACCTGCTCCGCGACGGTGTCCTCACGCAGATCACCCAGGACCACACCTGGGTGCAGCGCCTCGTCGACGAGGGACGGATCACCGAGGAGGAGGCGACCACCCACCCGCAGCGCTCCCTCCTGATGCGGGCGCTCGGCAGCGGCGACGTCGTGGAGCCCGACCTCTCCATCCGCGAGGTCCGGGCCGGCGACCGCTACCTGATCTGCTCCGACGGCCTCTCCGGCGTGGTCTCCCACCAGACCCTGGAAGAGACCCTGGCCGACTACCACGGCCCGCACGAGACCGTGCAGTCCCTGATCCAGCTCGCCCTGCGCGGCGGCGGTCCGGACAACATCACCTGCATCGTCGCGGACGTGCTCGACACCGACAGCGGCGACACCATGGCCGCCCAGCTGAACGACACCCCGGTCGTCGTCGGCGCGGTGGCCGAGAACCAGCACCAGCTCTTCGACGGCAACGCCATGCAGACCCCGGCCGGCCGCGCCTCCGGGCTCGGCCGCCAGGTCCCGCCGCCCGCCGGCGCCTTCGGGCCTCCCGGCAGCGGCGAAGCCCCCGGCTACGGATACCCCGACCAGAGCCAGGGCGGCGGCGCACCGGGCGGTTTCGGCGCCCCCCAGGCCCACGACGCCTACGACGCCGACGGCGAGTACGAGGACACGTACGACCACCCGCGCAAGCGGCGCGGCAAAGGGCGCAAGTGGACGGTCCGCACGCTGATCCTGCTGCTCGTGGCCGGTGTCGTCGGCGGCGGCCTGTACGCTGCGCACCGCTGGACGCAGACCCAGTACTACGTCGGCGTCAAGGGTGACCATGTCGCGCTGTACCGCGGCATCAGCCAGAACCTGGCCTGGATCCACCTCTCGGAGGTGGAGACGGATCACCCCGAGATCGAACTGAAGTACCTGCCGCCCTTCAAGCGCAAGCAGGTCGAGGCCACCATCAGCGAGGACAGCCTCGAAGGCGCGCGCAAGAAGATCGAAGAGATCGGAACCCAGGTCTCCGCCTGCAAGCAGGACGAAGCCCGCCGCGCTTCCGAAGCCCAGGGCAACCAGACGCCCGGCCCCAGCCTGACTCCCGCGGAGCAAGCTGTCGTCGGTCAGTGCGAAAAGCAGTAGACATACGCGGGCACAGGGGGCCTGCCACACCATGAGCGTTGTCACCAACACGACCACCATCGGCGCCATCGAGGCGCCGAGCCGGCGGAACACCGAGCTCCTGCTGCTCGCTTTCGCCGTGGTCATCCCGATCTTCGCCTACGCCAACGTGGGCCTGTCGATCCACGGCGAGCTGCCCCCGGGCATGCTGCTCTACGGACTCGGCTTCGCCGTGCTCGCCGGGATCTCCCACCTGGTCGTACGCCGCTACGCCAAGTACTCCGACCCGCTGCTCCTGCCGATCGCGACCCTGCTGAACGGGCTCGGCGTCGTCCTGATCTGGCGGCTCGACCAGTCGGAGCGGCTGCAGAACCTCGCCAAGCGCAGCTTCGGCGCCTTCTCGGAGTCCGCGCCGCGCCAGATGATGTACACGGGCATCGCCATCGCCCTGTTCTCCGTCGTGCTGCTGGCCCTCAAGGACCACCGCGTGCTCCAGCGGTTCACGTACATCTCGATGGCCGGCGCCCTGGTGCTGCTGATCCTGCCCGTCATCCCGGGTCTGGGCGCGGACGTCTTCGGCGCCAAGATCTGGATCAGCGTCGGCGGTTTCTCCATCCAGCCCGGTGAGTTCGCCAAGATCGTCATCGCGATCTTCTTCGCCGGCTACCTGATGGTGAAGCGCGACGCCCTGGCCCTGGCCAGCCGGCGCTTCCTGGGGCTCTACCTCCCGCGCGGCCGCGACCTCGGCCCGATCCTGATGATCTGGGCGATGAGCCTGCTCGTCCTCGTCTTCGAGAACGACCTCGGCACCTCGCTGCTCTTCTTCGGCATGTTCGTGATCATGCTGTACGTGGCCACCGAGCGGACCAGCTGGATCGTCATCGGCCTGCTCATGTCGGTCGGCGGTGCCACCGTCGTCGGCGCCACGGCCAGCCACGTCAAGGCCCGTGTCACCGCCTGGCTCGACCCCTTCGCCTGCTACGCCACCTCCGGCGCCTGTGAGCAGGTCGGCCAGTCGATCATGAGCTTCGGTTCCGGCGGGGTGCTCGGCACCGGCTGGGGACAGGGCAACTCGGACCTGATCGGCTTCGCCGCCAACTCCGACTTCATCTTCTCCACCGTCGGCGAGGAGCTCGGCCTGACCGGCGTCATGGCCTTCCTCCTGCTCTACGGCCTGATCATCGAGCGGGGCGTCCGCACCGCCCTCGCCGCCCGCGACCCCTTCGGCAAGCTGTTCGCCATCGGGCTCTCCGGCGCCTTCTCCCTGCAGATCTTCGTCGTCGCCGGCGGAGTCATGGGCCTCATCCCCCTCACCGGCATGACCATGCCCTTCCTCGCCTACGGCGGTTCCTCCGTCCTGGCGAACTGGGTCCTCATCGCCATCCTCATCCGGATCAGCGACACCGCACGCCGACCTGCCCCGGCCCCCGCCCCGTCCCCCGACTCCGAGATGACCCAGGTGGTCCGCCCGTCATGAACAAGCCCCTGCGCCGCATCTCGCTGTTCTGCGGGCTGCTCGTCCTCGCGCTGCTGATCCGGACCAACTGGCTGCAGTACGTCCAGGCGGAACAGCTCAGCACCCGCAAGGAGAACCGCCGGGTCCAGATCGCCCAGTACGCCACCGAACGCGGCAACATCATCGTCCAGGGCCAGCCGATCACCGGTTCCGCCGTGACCGACGGCAGCGACTACAAGTACAAGCGGACCTATGTCGACGGCCCCCTGTGGTCGCCCGTCACCGGGTACGCCTCGCAGGCCTTCGGTTCCACCCAGCTGGAGTCCCTGGACGACGGCATCCTCACCGGCAACGACGACCGGCTCTTCTTCGACCGCACCATCGGCATGTTCACGGGGGAGAAGAAGCAGGGCGGCAACGTCATCACCACCCTGAACGCCGCCGCCCAGAAGGCCGCCTACGACCAGCTCGGCACCAAGAAGGGCGCGGTCGCGGCGATCGACCCGCGCACCGGCGCCATCCTGGCCCTGGTCAGCACCCCCTCGTACGACCCGTCCACCTTCGCCGGCAACTCCAAGGCCGACGAGAAGGCCTGGGTCGAGCTGAAGGACTCCGAGGACAAGAAGCTCGTCAACCGCGCCCTGCGCGAGACGTACCCGCCGGGCTCCACCTTCAAGGTGGTCACGGCCGCGGCCGCGCTGGAGAACGGCGTGGTGACCGACATCAACGCGCCGACGGACACCCCCGAGCCGTACATCCTGCCGGGCACGAAGACCCCGATGGTCAACCACGCCTCGGGCTGCGAGAAGGCGAGCCTCAACGACGCGCTGAAGGTCTCCTGCAACTCGGTCTTCGCGAACCTGGGCGACAAGGTCGGCCGCGACAAGATGGTCGACACGGCCCAGAAGTTCGGCTTCAACAACGACAAGATCGACACCCCGGTCCGCGCCTTCGCCAGCGTCTACGACAAGACCATGGGCCGCGACGGCAACGCGCAGAGCTCCATCGGCCAGTTCAACACCGCGGCCACCCCGCTCCAGATGGCCATGGTCACCGCCGGCATCGCCAACGACGGCAAGCTGATGAAGCCGTACATGGTCGACCAGCTCACCGCGCCGAACCTCGACACGATCGAGAAGCACGAGCCGTCCGAGATGAGCCGGCCCCTCAGCGCGGCGAACGCGCAGAAGGTCCAGCAGATGATGGTGAACGTCGTCGAGAACGGCACGGGAACCAAGGCCCAGATCAAGGGCGTCAAGGTAGGCGGCAAGACCGGTACCGCGCAGCACGGCCAGAAGAACGCCAAGCGCCCCTACGCCTGGTTCATCTCCTACGCCGAGCTTCCCGACGGCAGCTCGCCCGTCGCCGTCGCCGTCGTCATCGAGGACAGCGCCGCCGACCGCGAGGACATCAGCGGCGGCGGCCTGGCCGCCCCGGTGGCGAAGGCCGTCATGGAAGCCGTCCTGAAGAACAAGGGATGAGAAGCGGCGACGGGATCGGAGCGCTCGGTACCGGTCCGATATCAGCCTGTGGTCACGAACCGATCACCGACGATCGGCCGGTAGCCTTGCCGCGAACAGCACACCGCCGGACCACACACGGGTGCGGTCGGGACTGACGGAGAGGGCTGGAACGTTATGGAAGAGCCGCGTCGCCTCGGCGGCCGGTACGAGCTGAGCCACGTGCTCGGCCGCGGTGGCATGGCCGAGGTCTACCTCGGCCACGACACCCGGCTCGGCCGTACCGTAGCCGTCAAGACCCTGCGTGCCGACCTCGCCCGTGACCCGTCCTTCCAGGCCCGGTTCCGCCGCGAGGCCCAGTCGGCCGCCTCGCTGAACCACCCCGCGATCGTCGCCGTCTACGACACCGGCGAGGACTACGTCGACAACATCTCCATCCCGTACATCGTGATGGAGTACGTCGACGGCTCGACCCTGCGTGAGCTGCTGCACTCCGGCCGCAAGCTGCTGCCCGAGCGCACCCTGGAGATGTGCATCGGCATCCTCCAGGCGCTGGAGTACTCCCACCGCGCCGGCATCGTCCACCGTGACATCAAGCCCGCCAACGTGATGCTCACGCGGACGGGCCAGGTCAAGGTCATGGACTTCGGCATCGCCCGCGCCATGGGCGACTCCGGCATGACGATGACGCAGACGGCCGCCGTGATCGGCACCGCCCAGTACCTCTCCCCGGAGCAGGCCAAGGGCGAGCAGGTCGACGCGCGCTCCGACCTGTACTCCGCGGGCTGCCTGCTCTACGAGCTGCTGTGCGTCCGGCCCCCGTTCGTCGGCGACTCCCCGGTGGCCGTCGCGTACCAGCACGTGCGCGAGGAACCCCAGCCGCCGTCGAACTTCGACCCCGAGATCACGCCCGTGATGGACGCCATCGTCCTCAAGGCCCTGGTCAAGGACCCCGACTACCGCTACCAGTCCGCGGACGAGATGCGGGCCGACATCGAGGCCTGCCTCGAAGGCCAGCCCGTCGCCGCGACCGCCGCCATGGGCGCCGCCGGCTACGGCTACCCCGACCAGGGCGGCTACGGGCACCAGGGCTACGACCAGCCCACCACCGCCCTGCGCTCCCCGGACGCCGGCCAGACCTCGATGATGCCGCCGATGCCCCCCGGGGGCGGCGACGGCAACTACGCGTACGAGATCCAGGGCCCCGGCGGCTACGACCAGGGTCACGGCCGCCGCCAGCAGAAGAAGAGCCGCGCCTCGACCGTCCTGCTGGCGGTCGCCGCCGTCCTCGTGCTGGTCGGCGCGATCCTGATCGGCAAGACCCTCTTCAACAACACCGCGGACAACCGCCCGGCCGTGCCCAAGTTCGTCGGCCAGACCTTCGAGCAGGCACAGACCAGCGCGAAGAACATGGGCCTCGGGCTGGAGAAGGAGGGCGAGGAGCCCTGCGCGGACCAGCCCAAGGGCAACGTCTGCTCGCAGGGCACGCCTCCGGACACCAAGGTCGACAGGGGCTTCACGGTCAAGGTCAAGGTCTCCTCGGGCGCGCCCAAGGTGGCGGTCCCCGACGTCACGCGCCTCAAGTACGAGGACGCCGAGTCGAACCTGAAGTCGAAGAAGTTCCAGGTCGAGAAGAAGCTCGTCGAGTCGGACACCGCCGCTCCCGGCACCGTGCTGGAGCAGAACCCCAAGAGCGGCAGCCAGGCCGAGCAGGGTTCGGTGATCACCCTCCAGGTCGCCAAGGAGGTCGCGAAGGGCGTCGTCCCCGACCTCAAGGGGCTCACGAGGGAGCAGGCCGTCAAGGCCCTCCAGGACGCCAAGCTGAAGCTCGGCAGCACCACGGAGGTCGACCAGCCCGGGGCGGCGCCGAAGACGGTCGTCGCGCAGCAGTACGAGGCCGGTCAGCAGCTGCCCAAGGACACCCCGGTCAACGTCAGCATCGCCAAGGGCTCCGCGGCGCCGACCGTGGTCCCGCAGCTGGCGGGTCAGACCGTGGCGCAGGCCAAGAACACCCTGAAGCAGGCCAACCTGACCTTCGGGGCGGTGCTGGGCGGGCCGACGGACGACAACGCCGTGGTCACGATCTCCGAGCCCGCCGTCGCGCAGCCGGTCCCGGCGGGCACGGTCGTCAACGTCCGGACGATGGCCAACCCCAACCAGCCTCAGGACGGCGGCCAGCAGGGCGGTGGCTGGTTCGGCGGCCTGACGGGTGGCAACCGCTAGCGGACACGGCGAGCACGTGGAACGGCCCGGTCCCCCTCGACGAGGGGGGCCGGGCCGTTCCACGTGGTGCGCCTCCCGGCGCCGGTCGGGGCAGGGCGGGGCAGGGCAGGGCAGGGCGGGAACCGCCGTCAGCGCAGCTCCGCCGGCTTGGTCCGCTTGTCGTCGACCTTCTCCGTCCGGACCAGCTCGCCCCAGACGATGTAGCGGTACTTCGAGGTGTAGACGGGGGTGCAGGTCGTGAGCGTGATGTAGCGGCCGGGGGCCGTCTTGCCCGAGTCCTTCGGGACCGGGTTGATCACGTCCGTGTTGTACTTCGAGGTCTGGGCCAGCTCGGCGAAGACCTTGTAGACGTACCAGGTGTCCTTGGTCTCGAAGACGATCGAGTCTCCGGTCTTCACCTTGTCGATGTTGTGGAACTTCGCTCCGTGGCCGTCGCGGTGCGCGGCCAGCGAGAAGTTGCCCTTGTCGTCCCAGGGCAGCGCGGACTTCACCGGGCTCGTGTAGTAGCCGGCGACGCCGTGGTTCAGGACGTCCGGCTCGGTGCCCTCCTTGACCAGGACCTCGCCGTTCTTCATGGCCGGCACGTGCAGGAAGCCGATCCCGTCCTTGGTGTCCAGGGCGCCCGGCCGCGCGGGGCCGCTCGCCGAGGGCGAGGGGCTGCCCCAGCGCTGGCGGATCTCGTCGCCGCGCGCGGAGGCCTGCCGGTCGGCGAGGACGTTGGTCCACCAGAGCGAGTACGCCACGAACAGGCCCAGGACCAGGCCCACGGTGATCAGGAGCTCTCCCAGCAGGCTGAGGGCCCCGGCGACCACACTGCGGTCGGCGGGCGGCGGTGCGGATCGGCGGCGGGCACGAGACACTGCGGGTTCGTCCTTAGGGGCTGGTCAGCGCGGGCGGGGCGCCCTGGTTCCGGGGGCGTTCATCGGTCATCCTGCCCCATACGATCATCCGGTAGGTGCTGGTGAACTCCGGGGTGCAGGTCGTCAGCGTGATGTAGCGGCCCGGCCCGGTGAATCCCGAGCCCTCGGGGACCGGTTTGATCACCGCCACGTTCGTCGGCGAGGTCTGCGGCAGCGCCGAGGTCATCTGGTACGTGTAGTACGCGTCCCGCGTCTCCACGACGATCGCGTCCCCCGGCACCAGCCGGTTGATGTAGCGGAACGGTTCCCCGTGGGTGTTGCGGTGTCCGGCGACCGCGAAGTTGCCCTGCTGGTCGGACGGCATCGCCGTCTTCAGCGCGCCCTCGCCGTAGTGGCCGGCCATCCCCTTGTCGAGGACCTTCGCCTTGCTGATCCCCTCCGCCACGGGCACCTTCAGGTCCAGCTTCGGGATGTGCAGGATCGCGAAGCCCTGGCCGGGCTCGAAGGCGGCCACCGGCGGGGCCGCGCCCGTCGCCGGCGGCTGCTTCCAGGTCTGCTGGAGCGAGCCGGCGGCTCCGTCGGCCGCCCGCTCCGCCAGGACGTTCGTGTACCAGAGCTGGTAGGTGACGAAGAGCAGCATCACCACACCGGCGGTGATGAACAGCTCGCCCACGGCCCGGCTGAGCACCACCAGCGGCCCGCCGGAGCGCGGGCGGGCCCGCCTGCGGCCCCGGCCGCCACCGCGCCCGCGGGCGCGCGCGTGGGAGCGCTTCGCGGCCGCCTGGGCCGCCTTGCGCCGCGCGGCCCGGCCCTCACTGGGCGCGGACGGCGCGACCGCCGTCACGCGACGGCCTTGCCCACCACCGGCGCCAGTCCCACCGACCGCTCGACGGCTCCGGCGTCACCGCAGCGCACGAGCCAGTTCGCGAGCATCCGGTGGCCCCACTCGGTCAGTACCGACTCGGGGTGGAACTGGACGCCCTCCACGTCGTGCTCCCGGTGGCGCAGGCCCATGATGATCCCGTCCTCGGTCCGCGCGGTCACCTCCAGCACGCCGGGCAGGGTCTGCGGCTCGGCCGCGAGCGAGTGGTAGCGGGTCGCGGTGAAGGGCGACGGCAGTCCGGCGAAGACGCCGAGGCCCTCGTGGACCACGGGCGAGGTCTTGCCGTGCAGCAGCTCCGGCGCGCGGTCCACGACGCCCCCGTAGGCGACGGCCATGGACTGCATCCCGAGGCAGACGCCGAAGACGGGGACCCCCGTGGCGGCGCAGTGCCGGACCATGTCGACGCAGACGCCCGCCTCTTCCGGCGTACCGGGGCCGGGGGACAGCAGGACGCCGTCGAAGCCGTCCTGGGCGTGCGCGAGCTCGACCTCGTCGTTGCGCAGCACCTCGCACTCGGCACCGAGCTGGTAGAGGTACTGGACCAGATTGAAGACAAAGCTGTCGTAGTTGTCGACCACCAGAATGCGCGCGCTCACGGAGTGGCTCCCGATCCCTCGTCCACCGTCACATCGTTGAACGGAAGGAGCGGCTCGGCCCACGGGAAGACGTACTGGAACAGCACGAACACCACCGCCAGGACCAGTACGAGAGAGATCAGCGCCCGCACCCACGCGTTGCCCGGCAGATGCCGCCAGATCCAGCCGTACATTCCGTCTGTTTCCTTCGTCGTCCACGTTCGTTCCTCGTACCGCGGGGGCGGTACCGCAACAGCCTACGGGCCTGGGGCCCCGCGGCGGGGGTCAGCCGGGCAATCACCCGCTCCCGGCGGGGGCCGCGGGCCGGGTTCCGGTCAGCTCCGCCCAGACGACCAGCCGGTGGCTGTGTCCCCATTCGGGGTCGCAGGTGGTCAGCGTGAGGTACTTGCCCGGGGTGGCGAAGGGGGAGCGGCGGGGCACCGGGTCGACCACCCCGGTCTCGGTGGGCAGGATGCGCAGCGGCGCGGCCCGGACGGTGTACGTGTACCAGCCGGTGGCGTCGCGGACGGTCACGGTGTCCCCGGGGCGCAGCTCGGGGATGTCCTTGAAGGGGTCGCCGTACGTGCGCCGGTGCCCGGCCACCGCGAAGTTGCCGTCGCCGCCGGGGCGGGCCGAGCCGGTGTAGTGGCCGAGGCCCTTCTTCAGGGGCTCGGGGTCCGTGCCCTCCAGGACCGGCCTGCTCCAGTCCGCGCCGAAGCGGGGGACGTACATCTCGGCGAAGGCCCGCCCGTGCGGGTAGGGCGCCGGTGCCGGGGGCGTGGAGGGGGCCGCCGGGGTGCCGGACGCCGCTGCGGGGTCCGCCGCCGGGGCCGCGGCGAAGCCGGCGCGCAGGCGGCCGCGCTCGGCTTCCATGGCCCGGTCGGCCTTGACCCCGGTCCACAGGAGGACGTACGCGACGAACAGCACGATCAGCGTCCCGGCCGTCAGGCACACCTCGCTGAACGTCCGCACCACCAGGCGCAGTACGACGTCAGGACGCGGCGGACTCCAGCGGCTTCGCATAGTGGAGGTCCACTGTGCCGGAGTAGCCGGGAAGTGTCAGCCGCTTCTCCTCGTCCACTTTCCAGCCCAGCCCGTACGCGTTGACGTACAGCTGGTAGTTCTGGATGGCGGGGGAGGCCGCGAGTGCCTTGCGCAGCGCGCCCGGGTCGCCGACGGCGGACACCACGTAGGGGGGCGAGTACACGCGGCCCTGGAGGATCAGGGTGTTGCCGACGCAGCGCACCGCGCTGGTGGAGATCAGCCGCTGGCCCATGACCTCGATGCCCTCGGCACCGCCCTGCCACAGGGTGTTCACCACGGCCTGGAGGTCCTGCTGGTGGATCACCAGGTCGTTGGGCTGCGGTTCGGGGACGCCGGGGACGCGGGCGGTGGCGTTCGGCGGCGCGTCGTTGAGGGTGACCGTCAGGCCCCGGCCGGTGAGCTCCTCGGTGCCGGAGGCGGCGCGCAGGGCGGCGAGGCGGGCCTCCTCGGCCTTGGTGCTGCCGTTGTCGCGCTCGGCGAGGGCGTCGACCTGGGCGCGGGCGGCGGCAGCGGTCTTCTCCAGCTCGGCGTTCTTGGCGCTGCGCTCGTGGATGAGGTCGGACAGCTTCAGGAGTGAGGCGTCCGTCCGGATGTTCGTACCCTTGGAGGTGTTGAAGCTGGTGACGAAGATGAGCCCGGCGAGGGCGAAGACGGCGGCCGTCAGCAGCCGGACGGGCCTGGCCCGGCGGCGGCCACCCGTGGAGGAGTCGTCGGAATTGCTCAACGTACCCTTCTCCTTCAACGCCAGAGGTCCACTACGCTAACGGACGCCCGGGGCAGGCAAGGTCCCCCAGCGCATCGACAGGAGAGCCCCTCGTGCCGAAGTCACGTATCCGCAAGAAGGACGACTACACGCCGCCGCCGGCGAAGCAGGCGCAGGCGATCAGGCTGACGAACCGCAGCTGGGTCGCCCCGGTCATGCTGGCCTTCTTCCTCATCGGACTCGCGTGGATCGTGGTCTTCTACGTGACCGACACCCAGCTGCCGGTGGAGGCGCTGGGCAACTGGAACATCGTGGTCGGCTTCGGCTTCATCGCGGCCGGTTTCGGCGTCTCGACACAGTGGAAGTAGCGCCGGGCACGATACCCGGATAGCCGAGCGGCGCAAGCTCTCCCCATGAGTTATCCACAGCGTCATCCACACCTGAGGAAAAGACAGAAGATCTGTGGATAACTCTGTGGAGAGTTGACGCCGGTGTGATCAGGTGAGTTCGGCCGTACGGACCACGATCAGCACCACGGCCAGCAGGAAGACCGTCGCGCAGGCCGCCACCTGGACGAACGCGCGCCTGCGCCCGGTGGCGGGCGCGAGCAGTCCCAGCGCGACCAGCGCCCCGGTCACCAGGCCGCCGATGTGCGCCTGCCAGGAGACCGACAGGCCGCCGAACGGCACGAAGGTGATGAGCAGCATCAGCCCGAGCGTGACCAGGACCGGCCGCATCTCGTAGCGGAGCCGGCGGGCGAGGACCACGGTGGCGCCCAGCAGGCCGCAGACGGCGCCCGAGGCGCCGAGGGTCGGCGTGTTCGGAGCGGTCAGCAGGTAGACGAGCGCGCTGCCGCCCAGCCCGGACAGCAGGTAGAGCGCCAGGTAGCGGACGCGCCCGAGGGCCGCCTCCAGCGGACCGCCGATCACCCACAGGGCGAGCATGTTGCCGAAGATGTGCCACCACTCGACGTGCAGGAACACCGAGGTCAGCAGCCGGTGGTACTGCCCTGTGGAGATCCCCTCGACGGGCGCCCCGTAGTACTCCACGTAGCGCCCGAGCAGCTCCAGCCGCACCGCCAGACCCGGCGCCGCCAGCACGGCGAGGAAGACCGCCGCGTTGATCCCGATGAGGATCTTGGTGATGAGCTGGGGATCGGCGGCCACCAGCCCGCCCGCGACCGTGCGCGGGGCGTTGGCCGCGGCGGAATGCCCGGTGCCCGAGCCGCCCCGGACGCACTCGGGGCACTGGAAGCCCACCGAGGCGCTGATCATGCACTCCGGGCAGATGGGCCGCTCACAGCGGGTGCAGCTGATGCCCGTGTCGCGGTCCGGGTGGCGGTAGCAGCCCGGCAGACGGTCGGTGTCCATCGGTCCCCTCGGTCGGCGGCGGGGGCAGGGCTCACGCCCCGCCGGTCCGGTACACATCGAGTACGGACGGGCGGGGCTCAAAGGTTCCCGCCCCGCCGCCCCGGCGGGTCAGCGTCGCTCGATGGAGACCGACTGGATGATCACGTCGTCCAGCGGCCGCTCGGTGCGCGGGTTGGTCGGGCCGGACGCGATGGCGTCGACGACCTTGCGGCTGGCCGCGTCGGTGACCTCGCCGAAGATGCTGTGCTTGCGGGTCAGCCAGGCCGTGGGGGCGACGGTGATGAAGAACTGCGAGCCGTTCGTGCCCGGGCCGGCGTTGGCCATGGCCAGCAGGTAGGGCTTGGTGAACGCCAGGTCGGGGTGGAACTCGTCGGCGAACTGGTAGCCGGGGCCGCCGGTGCCGTTGCCGAGCGGGTCGCCGCCCTGGATCATGAACCCGCTGATGACGCGGTGGAAGACGGTGCCGTCGTAGAGCGGGGCGGTGGTCTTCTGGCCGTCGGTGGGCCGGGTCCACTCCCGGGCGCCCGTGGCGAGCTCCACGAAGTTCCGGACGGTCTTCGGAGCGAAGTTCTCCAGCAGCTCGATCTCGATGTCGCCGTGGTTGGTCTTCAGGGTGGCGTAGAGCTTCTCGGCCACGGATCTGCCTTCCATAGTCATCACTGTCGGGGCCGATCCTCGCACGGCGGGCAGAACGCCACGGAAATCCTCCACCCGTATGCCCTGTCACGCATGCGCGGGCGGCGCTGCGGCAGGCATGATCCGACAAAGGGTGGAAAGGTGAACTGTGTCCGCCACCGAGGAGGAGGATCCCGTGACCCGCAAGGACAGCGTGCGCCTGGCCGCCGAGAACGCCAGGGACGCCGTGAAGCACGCAGCGGAAGTGGTGGCGCCGTACGCAGAGACCGCCATGGACGCGGCCGCGCACTACGCGCACGAGGCGAACGAGCGGCTGGCGCCGAAGGTCTCCCACGCGGCCGGCCAGGCCTCGCTGCACGCGCGCTCGGCGTACGACAACCACCTTCATCCGAGGATGGTGGCGGCCCGTACGCACGTGCCCCCCACCGTGGACCGCGCCGCGGTGAAGGCCGTCCACCAGACGCGCCTCGCGGCGCGCCACGCGGCCGACTACACGGCGCCCCGGTTCGAGAGCGCCCTCGCGGCGAGCCGGCCGGTCGCCGAGGAGGCAGCGTCCCGGTCGACGGCGGCCCTCGCGGCGCTGCGCGGCCAGGTGTCCGCGAAGGAGGTGCACCGGCTGGTGCGGCGCCACGAGCGGCGGGCCCGCTGCGGGCGCTGGGTCAAGGGCGCCGCGCTGGCCGGGCTGCTGGCGGGCGCCGCCTACGCGGCGTGGAGGTGGTGGGACCAGCAGTCGAACCCGGACTGGCTCGTCGAGCCCCCGGCGGCCACGGAGCTCTCGGCGCAGGACGCGCCGCCGGCCTCCTTCGACGACGAGCTGGCGGCGAAGGAACGCGAGTCGAGCGGCGGCGGCCAGGACACCTGAGCCGGCCGGCACGGACGAGGGGCCCGGATCCACGACGGAATCCGGGCCCCTCGTGCGTCACGCGGCGGCCTATCCCGGCAGGGTCAGCACCATCCCCGGGCGGATGAGGTCCGGGTTGGAGCCGACCACGCCCCGGTTCATGGCGTACAGCTCGCGCCAGCGGGCCTCGTTGCCCAGCTCCCGGCGGGCGATCGCGGACAGCGAGTCCCCGGGCTTCACCGTGTACGTGCGCTTCTTCGCGGCCGCCGCCGGCTTCGGCGGCACCGTCTTCGGCGGGACCGGGACCGCCTTGTGCGCCGCCGAGGTGGGGCTCGGCGCGGCGGGCGCCATGTGCCCCGGCGCGGCCGGCGGCGGCTTGGGCTTGGCGGAGGCCGCCATGCGCTCGGCGGCCGCCCTGGTGGCGGACGCGGCGTCCGTGTAGGAGTCCGCGTACCTGGAGCCCGTCTCGGAGCCCGTCTTGGGCCCCGCGGCCCCGGGCGCCGCCCCGGCCCGCTGCTCCATCTGCCGTTTCGCCTTCTCGGCGGCCTCGTGTTCCTTCTTCTTGTCCGACTTCAGGAAATCGAAGAGTCCCATGTGCGTGCGCCTCCGGCGTGGTGTCGCCCCCTGGCCTCATTGCCTTCCCCCACTGTCGGCCACCATCCGCCGTACGGCCGGGTGACTGGGCCGTACGGGGGACCCCGGCCGCCGTCGGGCGGCCGCCTCCGGAGCCCCGCGCACCGCCGGGGTCCGCGTACCGGGCGGACGAAAAAGACCCCCTGGCCGGCGTTTCCGCTGGTCAGGGGGTCTTTCGATGTGGAGCCTAGGAGATTCGAACTCCTGACATCTGCCTTGCAAAGGCAGCGCTCTACCAACTGAGCTAAGGCCCCGAGCAACCGGACGCGGACGCTCCCCAGAAAGGAGTGTCCGTTCCGCAGGACAGAGTACCCGGTGCACCCCCGCATCCCGCAAAATGATAGGGACTCCCGCCTCGCGACCACGCTCCGTAAGATGCTCGCGAGGTTCGCACCAGCGAAGGGGAGTAGGAAGAGTGGACGCAGTACAGCAGGAGGCCACGGCCAGAGCCCGGGAACTCCAGCGCAGTTGGTACGGGGAGCCGCTCGGCGCGCTGTTCCGGCGGCTCATAGATGACCTCGGTCTCAACCAGGCCCGCCTTGCTGCCGTGCTCGGGCTTTCGGCGCCGATGCTGTCCCAGCTGATGAGCGGGCAGCGCGCCAAGATCGGCAACCCGGCCGTGGTCCAGCGGGTCCAGGCCCTCCAGGACCTCGCGGGCCAGGTGGCGGACGGCAGCGTCAGCGCCGCCGAGGCCACCGACCGGATGGACGAGATCAAGCACACCCAGGGGGGTTCCGTCCTCAGCAACAGCGGCCAGACCACCACGAGTTCCGGCGCGCCCACCGTCAAGCGGGTCGTCCGCGAGATCCAGTCGCTGCTGCGCTCCGTCGCGGCGGCCGGCGACATCATCGAGGCGGCGGACACCCTCGCACCCAGCCATCCGGAACTGGCAGAGTTCCTCCGGGTCTACGGGGCGGGCCGCACCTCCGAGGCGGTCGCCCACTACGAGGCCCACCAGAACTGACGGACACGGGTGACGGGGGAGGGGCGCGGTCATGGGTGAGGTCTTCGCCGGCCGGTACGAGCTGGTCGATCCCATCGGGCGGGGCGGCGCGGGCGCCGTCTGGCGCGCCTGGGACCAGCGCCGGCGGCGGTACGTCGCCGCGAAGGTCCTCCTGCAGAGCGATGCCCACACCCTGCTGCGGTTCGTGCGCGAGCAGGCCCTGCGCATCGACCACCCGCACGTCCTGGCCCCGGCCAGCTGGGCGGCGGACGACGACAAGGTCCTGTTCACCATGGACCTCGTGGCCGGCGGCTCCCTCGCCCACGTGATCGGGGACTACGGGCCGCTGCCGCCCCGCTTCGTGTGCGTACTGCTCGACCAGCTGCTGTCCGGGCTGGCGGCGGTGCACGCGGAGGGCGTCGTCCACCGGGACATCAAGCCGGCCAACATCCTGATGGAGGCCACCGGAACCGGGCGGCCGCACCTGCGGCTGTCCGACTTCGGCATCTCCATGCGCAAGGGCGAGCCCCGGCTCACGGAGACCGACTACGTCGTCGGCACGCCCGGCTACTTCGCCCCCGAGCAACTGACGGGCGCCGAGCCCGACTTCCCCGCCGACCTGTTCGCCGTCGGCCTGGTCGCCCTGTACCTCCTGCACGGCCGCAAGCCCGACTCCCACGCGCTGGTGGAGCAGTTCAGGGCGCACGGCGTCCCCGAAGCCCCCGAAGGCGTCCCCGCGCCCCTGTGGGGCGTGATCTCGAACCTCCTGCACCCGGACCCCGGAAGCCGGTTCCGGACCGCCACAGGGGCGCGCAAGGCCCTTGCCGAGGCCGCCCAGTTGCTGCCCGCGCCCGCCGCGGGCGAGGAGCCGGTCGAGGTGTTCGACCAACTCGGGCCGCTTCCCGCCGGTTTCGGCCCCCAGGGGCCGGCGGGCGCCCCCGCGGCGGCCCCCGCGGCGGCTGCCGCGACGGCCCCCGCGGCTCCGGCGGCCCCGGCGGGTTTCGGGCCGCCGCCGCTCGCGTACGGGCCCGCGGAGACCGCCGCGACCCCGGCGACGGACGGCTTCCACCTGGCGCCGCCGACCGCCACCCCGGCGACCCCGCCGACACCGGCGGCCCCGTTCGGCCAGGGCTCCGTCACCGCCCCGGTCGCCGCCGCGCCGCCCGCCCGCGCCGGCGGGATCGCCCCGCCCCCGGCGAAGGTCACCGCCGGCATCGTCACCGCGGCCCTGCTGTGCTTCGCGGTCGGCGTCTGGGCCCTGACGCAGCTTTAGCGGGTGCGGGCCCCGCCCCGGCGGGCCAGCAGGAACCAGCCCCCGAGCACGAGCAGCAGCACCGTCCCCGTCCCGAAGCCGGCCCCGGCCACGACCCGCATGACCGAGGCGGTGTCCCGCGCGGCCGCCGCCTCCGGGGCGGTGAGGCCCTCCTTCGCGGCGGTGCGGTCGGCCTCGCCGACGCCGAACCCGGCGGCCGCCAGGCTCTCCCGGTACCCCGGGCCCTTGGCCGGGCCGCCGGTCACGTCCAGCCGCAGGGTGAGCGGCACCGGGGTCGCGTCCTCGGTGAACTCCCCGACCTTCGCGCCCAGGGTGACGGCGACGTAGTACCACCCCGCGACCCGCACGGGCCGTACCTCGCTCACGCTGGAGAAACGGTTCTCGTACGCCACCGGCGCGGTCTTCGGCAGCGTCACGGCCGCCTGCTTCCCGTCGTACGAGGTGTCCTTGGACTCCACCGGCCCCCGGTACGGGCTGTACAGCGCCACGGTGAGCCCGTTGGAGGCGGAGCCGTAGTCCTTGGTCAGCCGGGCCTTGGCGATCTCGGCGCCGATCCCGAGCTGCTGCCCCCAGTCCAGCGGCACCCGGTAGAACCGGGTCTGTCCGGGGCGCAGGTCGTCCCGCCACACCCCGGGACCCAGGGCGCGCGCGTCGTTGAAGCCGGTGCCGCCCGTACGGGCCACCGGGTCCGTGCCGGGCAGGGCCGGGGAGGCCGAGGGCCGGACGCTGGGCGCGGTGGTCGGGGCGGTGCCGGCGGCCGGGGCCGGCTCGCGCATGACGAGGAGCTCCACCGGCCAGGCCGCCTGCGCGGAGTCCTTGCCCGCGCTCCGGGTCACCTTCGCGTAGTACGTGCCGGCGGACTGGCACTCGGCGTCCTCCTGGAGCCGCCGCTGCCCCACCGCGCCGAGCGGCACCGCGTCGTAGCCGAAGGAGGCGCGGCCGGCGTCCGGGCAGGACCGGCCCCCGCTGGTCATGATCTCGACCTCCAGGTCGTCCCCGTAGCCGACCTTCGCCCCGGCGGGCGGCCGCAGCACGGCGGAGACGTACACGCTGGACGCGTCGTCGAGGCCGAGCCGGTAGACCCGCTCGCCCGGGGCGAGGGTGTCCTCGTAGAAGGTGCCGGCCTCCAGGAGCGGGGCGTCCGCCGTCGAGGGCCTGCCCTGGACCTGCTTGGCGCCCTCGGCCCGGCGGTACTCCGGCAGCGGCTGCCCGGAGCCCGGGGAGCCGGCGGAGGGCCCCGCCGAGGGCCCGGCGGCCGGCACCGCGTACGCGGCCCCGGGGAGCCATGCCAGCCACGCCACCAGCCCCAGGGCGGCCGCCCCGGCCAGCGGCACCCGTCGCGTCCGACCCACCCGAACCATCACACCCACCCCGAATTCGCTACCGCAATCCACATCTTCGCGAACCCGAACTCCTCACGGGGGAACGGGTCCACGGACCGCCGCCAGGACGGCACGAAGCCCCGGCAGCAGCGGCGGCCGGGGCTTCGTGGAATCAATCGTGGGGCTCACACACCGGAACCAGAGGGCACGGAGTCGGTTGCCTCCGTCCACAGGTCCTGCTCGGCGCGGTCCGCCTGGATCTGGCGGTACACGAGGAGCCCGCCGATGGCGGCCAGTGCGACCAGGAGCAGCTTCTTCACGGCGCGACCTCGTCTTTCGTAGACGTTGGGGACTTCTGGCGGCCAACAATACACACCGACCGATACCGATCGGTTACCTGGGAGCCCCCCGGACGGCCCAACGAAGAAGACCCCCAGGCCGTGGCCTGGGGGTCTTCCTACTCTGTGGGGCTAACAGGATTTGAACCTGTGGCCTCATCCTTATCAGGGATGCGCTCTAACCAACTGAGCTATAGCCCCTCCGCGCCTGCGCGCTGACTCCTGAAGATTAGCGCACAGACGCAGTGGAACCCAAATCCGCTCCCGCGGGGCTTTCCCGCAGGTCAGTCAGCGGGTCATTCGTCCTCGGCCAGCGTGAGCTCCACGCCGCCCACGAAGCCCGCCGACAGGTTGTAGATGAACGAGCCCAGCGTCGCCAGCGCCGTCATCAGCACCACGTCGATCACCGCGATCACCGAGGTGAAGATCAGCACGCGCGGCAGCGACAGGAACGACTGGAGGTCGAACCCGTTGCTCTCGTTCGAGCCGGTGGCCTCGCTGATGGTGCCGCCGACGGTCGAGAAGATGCCCATGGCGTCCATGACCATCCACAGCACGGCCGCCGCGACGATCGTGCACAGGCCCAGCGCGATCGACAGCAGGAAGCTGACCTTCATCACCGACCACGGGTCGGCCTTGGCCACCCGCAGCCGCGCCTTGCGGGTCCTGGGGGCCGTACGGACCCCCGGACGGGCCCCGCGCTGCGCACCCGGGCCCGAGGGCGCCGCGTAGGCCTGCGGGGGCTTCTGGGGCTGCGGCTTGGCCTGCGGCTTGGGCTGCGCCTTGGGCTCCTGCCCGCCCTCGTCCTTGACCAGGCTCTCGGCCCGGTCCTTCGGCTTGTCCCCGGCCTGGTCCTTCGCCTTGGTCTGCGCCTTCGGCTTGGGCTCCGGTTCTCGGGTGTCCGTCACGGTTCCCCCCTGGGAGTCCGCGGCGGGGCCACGGGCACCGTTCGCTCCAGTCTTGGCCGGTCCGGCGCCCGTGGCTCCACTCACGACTTACTCCTCGTGCTCCCCGACCGAGGGCTCCGTGCCCTCGGCCGCCCCGGCGGCCGGTGCGTCGCCCGCCGGAGCCTCGATCTCTGACTCGATCTCGTCGGCCTCGTCAGTTTCCTGACCTGCCTCGGCGTTACGAGCGATGCCGACCACGGCATCGCGCTTGCCCAGGTTGATCAGCTGGACGCCCATGGTGTCACGGCCGGTCTCCCTGACTTCGTTGACGCGCGTACGGATCACACCACCGCCGAGCGTGATGGCGAGGATCTCGTCCGACTCGTCGACCACCAGCGCGCCGACCAGCGAACCGCGGTCCTCGACGATCTTCGCCGCCTTGATGCCGAGACCGCCACGGCCCTGGACGCGGTACTCGTCCACGGCCGTCCGCTTCGCGTAGCCGCCGTCGGTGGCGGTGAAGACGAACGTACCCGGCCGGACAACGCTCATCGACAGCAGTTCGTCACCCTCGCGGAAGCTCATGCCCTTCACACCCGAAGTGGCACGGCCCATCGGGCGCAGCGCCTCGTCGGTCGCCGTGAAGCGGATCGACTGCGCCTTCTTGCTGATGAGCAGCAGGTCGTCCTCGGCGGACACCAGCTCCGCGCCGATCAGCTCGTCGTCGCCGCCGCCCTCCGTCTCCCGGAGGTTGATCGCGATGACGCCGCCCGACCGCGGGGAGTCGTAGTCCTTGAGCGCCGTCTTCTTCACCAGGCCGCCCTTGGTGGCCAGGATCAGGTAGGGCGCCGCCTCGTAGTCGCGGATCGCGAGCACCTGGGCGATCTTCTCGTCCGGCTGGAAGGCCATCAGGTTCGCCACGTGCTGCCCGCGCGCGTCGCGGCCGGCGTCCGGGAGCTCGTACGCCTTGGACCGGTAGACGCGGCCCTTGTTCGTGAAGAACAGCAGCCAGTGGTGCGTGGTGGACACGAAGAAGTGGTCGACCAGGTCGTCCTGCTTCAGCTTCGTGCCGCGCACGCCCTTGCCGCCGCGCTTCTGCGAGCGGTAGTCCTCGGTCTTGGTGCGCTTGACGTAGCCGCCGTGCGTGATCGTGACGACGATGTCCTCTTCGGCGATCAGGTCCTCGATGGACATGTCACCGTCGAAGGGCACCAGCTTGGAGCGCCGGTCGTCGCCGTACTTCTCGACGATCGCGGCCAGTTCCTCGCTGACGATCGAGCGCTGCTTCTCCGGCGAGGCCAGGATCGCGTTGTACTCGTTGATCTTGGCCTGGAGCTCGTCGTGTTCGGCGACGATCTTCTGCCGCTCCAGCGCCGCCAGGCGGCGCAGCTGCATCTCCAGGATCGCGTTGGCCTGGATCTCGTCGATCTCCAGCAGGCCCATCAGGCCCTCGCGCGCGATCTCGACCGTGTTGCTGCGCCGGATGAGGGCGATGACCTCGTCGATCGCGTCCAGCGCCTTGAGCAGGCCGCGCAGGATGTGGGCCCGCTCCTCCGCCTTGCGCAGACGGAAGCGCGTGCGCCGGACGATGACCTCGATCTGGTGCTGCACCCAGTGGCGGATGAACGCGTCGATCGACAGGGTGCGCGGCACCCCGTCCACCAGCGCCAGCATGTTCGCGCCGAAGTTCGTCTGCAGGTCGGTGTGCTTGTACAGGTTGTTCAGCACGACCTTGGCGACGGCGTCGCGCTTCAGGACGATCACCAGGCGCTGGCCCGTGCGCGACGAGGTCTCGTCGCGCACGTCGGCGATGCCGCCGATCTTGCCGTCCTTGACCAGGTCGGCGATCTTCTGCGCGAGGTTGTCGGGGTTGGTCTGGTACGGGAGCTCCGTGACCACCAGGCACTGGCGGTTCTGGATCTCCTCGACCTCGACCACCGCGCGCATCGTGATGGAGCCGCGACCGGTGCGGTACGCCTCCTCGATGCCCTTGCGGCCCACGACCAGGGCACCGGTCGGGAAGTCAGGGCCCTTGATGCGCTCCAGGAGCGCGTCGAGCAGCTCCTCGTGCGAGGCGTCCGGGTGCTCCAGCGCCCACTGGGCACCGGCCGCGACCTCGCGCAGGTTGTGCGGCGGGATGTTGGTGGCCATGCCGACCGCGATACCGGCGGAGCCGTTGATCAGCAGGTTCGGGAAGCGCGCCGGCAGGACCGTCGGCTCCTGGTTGCGGCCGTCGTAGTTGTCCGTGAAGTCGACGGTCTCCTCGTCGATGTCCCGGAGCATCTCCATGGCCAGCGGCATCAGCTTGCACTCGGTGTAGCGCATCGCGGCCGCCGGGTCGTTGCCCGGGGAGCCGAAGTTGCCGTTGCTGTCGACCAGCGGCATGCGCATCGACCACGGCTGGGCCAGGCGGACCAGGGCGTCGTAGATCGAGGAGTCACCGTGCGGGTGGTACGTGCCCATGACGTCGCCGACGACGCGGGCGCACTTGTAGAAGCCCTTCTCGGGCCGGTAGCCGCCGTCGTACATCGCGTACAGCACGCGCCGGTGGACGGGCTTGAGGCCGTCCCGTACGTCGGGCAGCGCACGCGAGACGATGACGGACATCGCGTAGTCGAGGTAGGAGCGCTGCATCTCCGTCTCGAGCCCGACGGGCTCGATGCGCAGCTGCGGCTGCTCCTCCGCGGGGTTCTCGGCGGTGGGGGTGGTTTCGTCGGCCATTGCCGGTCAGAAATCCTTTCGGGCGGTCAGCGTCGGGCCGACTCAGATGTCGAGGAAGCGGACGTCCTTGGCGTTGCGCTGGATGAAGGAGCGCCGCGCCTCGACGTCCTCACCCATCAGCACCGAGAACAGGTCGTCGGCCTGCGCCGCGTCGTCGAGCGTGACCTGGCCGAGCACGCGGTGGTCCACGTCCATGGTGGTGACGCGCAGCTCCTCGGCGTTCATCTCGCCCAGACCCTTGAAGCGCTGGATCGAGTCTTCCTTGATCCGCTTGCCGTTCTGCTTGCCGAGCTCGACCAGGGCGTCGCGCTCGCGGTCCGAGTACGCGTACTCGAAGTCGTCGCGGCCCCACTTGATCTTGTAGAGCGGCGGGCGGGACAGGTAGACGTGACCGGCCTCGACCAGCGGGCGCATGAAGCGGAACAGGAAGGTCAGCAGCAGGGTGTTGATGTGCTGGCCGTCGACGTCGGCGTCCGCCATCAGGATGATCTTGTGGTAGCGGAGCTTCTCGATGTCGAAGTCCTCGTGCACACCGGTGCCGAAGGCGCTGATCAGCGCCTGGACCTCGGTGTTCTGGAGGATCTTGTCGATACGGGCCTTCTCGACGTTCAGGATCTTGCCGCGGATCGGCAGGATGGCCTGGTACATCGGGTTGCGGCCGGACTTCGCGGAGCCGCCGGCGGAGTCACCCTCGACGATGAAGATCTCGCACTTGGTCGGGTCGTTCGACTGGCAGTCGGACAGCTTGCCCGGCAGCGAGGCGCTCTCCAGCAGACCCTTGCGGCGCGTCAGGTCACGGGCCTTGCGGGCCGCGACGCGGGCGGTGGCCGCCTGGATGGCCTTGCGGACGATGTCCGCGGCCTCGACCGGGTTGCGGTCGAACCAGTCGCTGAGGTGCTCGTGGACGACCTTCTGCACGAAGGTCTTGGCCTCCGTGTTGCCCAGCTTGGTCTTCGTCTGGCCCTCGAACTGGGGCTCGCCCAGCTTGACCGAGATGATCGCCGTCAGACCCTCGCGGATGTCCTCGCCGGCGAGGTTGTCGTCCTTCTCGCGGAGCAGCTTCTTGTCCCGCGCGTAGCGGTTGACCAGGCCGGTCAGCGCCGCGCGGAAGCCCTCCTCGTGGGTGCCGCCCTCGTGCGTGTGGATCGTGTTCGCGAAGGAGTAGACACCCTCGGTGTACTGCGAGTTCCACTGCATCGCGATCTCGACCGAGAGCATGCGCTCCTTGTCCTCGGCCTCGACGTCGATGACGGTCGGGTGGATCAGCTCGCCCTTGCGCGAGTTGAGGTACTTCACGAAGTCGACGATGCCGCCCTCGTAGTAGTACTTCACCGTGCGCGCCTGGGGCTCCGCGGTGTCCGCCTCCGGGTCGTCGGCGCCCGCCGTGGCCTTCGCCGACTCGCGCTCGTCGGTCAGCGTCAGGGTCAGGCCCTTGTTGAGGAAGGCCATCTCCTGGAAGCGCCGCGAGAGCGTCTCGAAGGAGTACTCGGTCGTCTCGAAGATGTCGCCGTCGGCCCAGAACGTCACCGACGTGCCGTGCTCGTCGGTCTCCTCGTTCTTGGCCAGCGGGGCCGTCGGCACGCCCAGCTTGTAGTCCTGGGTCCAGCGGTGGCCGTCCGTCTTGACCTCGACCGCGACCTTGGTCGACAGGGCGTTCACGACGGACACGCCGACGCCGTGCAGACCACCGGAGACGGCGTAGCCGCCGCCGCCGAACTTGCCGCCCGCGTGCAGGACGGTCAGGACGACCTCGACGGCCGGCTTCCCCTCGGACGGCACGATGCCGACCGGGATGCCTCGGCCGTTGTCGACCACGCGCACCCCGCCGTCGGCGAGGATCGTCACGTCGATGGTGTCCGCGTGTCCGGCCAGCGCCTCGTCGACCGAGTTGTCGACGACCTCGTAGACGAGGTGGTGCAGACCACGCTCGCCCGTCGAGCCGATGTACATACCCGGCCGCTTGCGCACGGCGTCCAGGCCCTCGAGGACCTGGATCGCACTGGCGTCGTAATTCTTCTCGTTGGAGTCGCCGGAATCGGCCACGAAGCGCCCTTTCTGGCACAGCGCAGCCCGTACTCCGGACCAGCGTGTGCGCCGGCGGGAGCGGCCGCGTCGATCTGCGTTGTCTGCGTTGTCGTGCTGTCCCCCGCGAATCCGGCGGGATTGTCTCCAGTCTACCGGTACCACTGACATGAATGGGGGTTTGCCGGTGCCTGAGTCCGCATGTGCCGCCCTGAACCTCCTCTCTGAGACTCCCCATATCCGGGGAGGGGCTCAAAGAGGCTCACGCGGGCGTCCAGCGCTTCGGGCTGTCAACCTTCCACTACCGTGAGGGACGCCACCCGCGCCGGCCCCGCCGACGGTGGCCGGAACCCGTTCGGACGCAGGCCGGAACCCGGTCCGGCCGGGGCGCCGGGAGGGGACCGCCGGATTCCGGTCGGCCGGGTCCGGGATCCGGTCAGCCGTAGGTGTCGCCGGGGCCGGTGCTGCCCGGGGCGCGCCAGGGCCCGTACCGCTTGGGGCGGCCGCCGGGGCCCTGGACCTTGATCAGCCGGACCGTGCCCTGGCCGAGTTCCGCGTTGAGCCGCGCCACCAGCTGCGGGGCCAGCAGCTTCAGCTGCGCGGCCCAGGCCGAGGAATCGCACCGCACGAGGAGTTCACGCTCCTCGTAGCGTTCCGGTTCGCAGTGCGCGGCGATCTCCGGGCCGACGATCTCCGCCCAGCGCTCCATCACCCCGGCCACCGCGATCGGCATCTCCCAGCCGCGCTCCGTGCGCAGCCGGTCCAGGGCCGCCATCAGCGGCATCGGGTCCCGGCCGTCGGCGCGGGCGCCCGAGCGCAGCCCGGGCTGCTGCTGGCGCTTCTTCCCGACCGCCGCGTTGCCCCGGGCGCGGGCCTGCTCGCGCGCGGCCGCGAGGGCCTGGCGGGCCAGGTCCACGCCGGACCGTTCGGGGGCCTTGCGCTCGTGCCGCTTCTCGCCGTCGTTCACAGCCGGGTCACCTCACCGCCGGACACCCCGAAGCGCGTGCCGGTCAGCACGCCGGGAACGTCGTCGTCCACCGCCGCCGTCACCAGGACCTGCTCGCCGGCGGCCACCAGTTCCGCGAGCCGCTCGCGGCGGCGCGCGTCCAGCTCCGCGAAGACGTCGTCCAGGATCAGCACCGGCTCCGCCCCCTCCGTGCGCAGCAGCTCGTACGAGGCCAGGCGCAGGGCCAACGCGTAGGACCAGGACTCGCCGTGGCTGGCGTACCCCTTGGCGGGCAGCTCGCCGAGGCGCAGCAGGAGGTCGTCCCGGTGCGGTCCGGCCAGGGTCACGCCGCGTTCGATCTCCTGCTTGCGGACCTGGGAGAGGGTGGCGAGCAGCACCTCGTAGAGCTCCTCGCGACCGCGGGCCGCGCCGCTGTCCACGGCCTCGCCGGCGGAGGACTTGTACGTGAGGCCGAGCGGGCCGCCCCCGGGCGCGAGCTGTTCGTACGCCTTGTCGGCGAGCGGGAGCAGGGTGGCGATCAGGTCGAGGCGCTGGGCGAGCAGCTCGGCTCCGGCGCGCGCGAGGTGCTGGTCCCAGACGTCCAGGGTGGAGAGGTCCATGGAGCGGCCGCCGTGGCGGCGGGCCATCGCGGCGGACTTCAGGAGGGTGTTGCGCTGCTTGAGCACGCGCTCGTAGTCGGAGCGGACGGCCGCCATGCGCGGTGAGCGGGCCGTCACGAGCTCGTCGAGGAAGCGGCGCCGCTCTCCGGGGTCGCCCTTGACCAGGGCGAGGTCCTCCGGGGCGAACAGCACGGTGCGTACGATCCCCAGCACGTCCCGGGGTCTGACCTGGGAGGACCTGTTGATGCGGGCGCGGTTGGCGCGCCCCGGGTTCAGTTCGAGTTCGACGAGCTGCCGGCGTTCGCCCTGGGTGACGGCGGCCCGGATGACGGCCCGGTCGGCGCCCATGCGGACGAGCGGGGCGTCCGAGGAGACGCGGTGGCTGCCCAGGGTGGCCAGGTAGCCGATGGCCTCGACGAGGTTGGTCTTGCCCTGGCCGTTGGGGCCCACGAAAGCCGTGACGCCCGGGCCGAGGGGGACCTCGGCCCGGGCGTACGAGCGGAAGTCGGCCAGTGAGAGATGCGAGACGTGCATGTGGCGCCGACCTCCCCCGGCTTCCCGCTGCTGTGCTCTGTGGTGCTGTGCTGCCGTGTGGCGTGGTGCCCCGGCGCGCTTACTTCTTCTCGACCGCGTGGCCGCCGAACTGGTTGCGCAGCGCGGCGATCATCTTCATCTGCGGCGAGTCGTCCTGGCGGGACGCGAACCGGGCGAACAGCGAGGCCGTGATCGCCGGCAGCGGGACCGCGTTGTCGATGGCGGCCTCGACGGTCCAGCGGCCTTCGCCCGAGTCCTGGGCGAAGCCCTTGAGCCGGTCGAGGTGCTCGTCCTCGTCCAGGGCGTTGACGGCGAGGTCGAGCAGCCAGGAGCGGATGACCGTGCCCTGCTGCCAGGACCGGAACACCTCGCGGACGTCGGTGACGGAGTCGACCTTCTCCAGGAGCTCCCAGCCCTCGGCGTAGGCCTGCATCATGGCGTACTCGATGCCGTTGTGGACCATCTTCGCGAAGTGGCCCGCGCCGACCTTGCCGGCGTGCACGGAGCCGAAGTCGCCCTCGGGCTTGAGGGCGTCGAAGATCGGCTGGACCGCGGCGACGTGCTTCTCGTCGCCGCCGTACATCAGCGCGTAGCCGTTCTCCAGGCCCCAGACGCCGCCGGAGACGCCGCAGTCGACGAAGCCGATGCCCTTGGCCTTCAGCTCCTCGGCGTGCTTCTCGTCGTCGGTCCAGCGCGAGTTGCCGCCGTCGACGACGATGTCGCCGGGGGAGAGCAGCTCCGCCAGCTCGTCGACGGTGGACTGCGTCGCGGCCCCCGCGGGGACCATCACCCACACGACGCGGGGGGACTGCAGGCCGTCCACAAGCTCCTGCAGGCTGTGGACATCGGCGAGGTCCGGGTTGCGGTCGTATCCGATGACGGTGTGGCCTGCGCGGCGGATGCGCTCGCGCATGTTGCCGCCCATCTTGCCGAGACCGACGAGACCGAGCTCCATCAGGTGGGTTCCTTAAGCGTTGGGGCCGTCTGTACGGGGCTCCCCCGGTACCGGTGGTTTCCGGTCGTTTTTCCTGGGTCGCCCGCCGGGTCCGAGCCTACGCCGGGCCTTGGCGTCGGGCTGCTCCGGACGGCGCCGGGCCCGGCACTCGCGCTGCGAGACCGGGCCTTGGCGCCGTGCTGTACGGCAGGAGCGGTCAGCCCGAAAGGCGGACCGGCATGATCAGGTACTTGTAGGCCTCGTCGGCCTCCGCGTCGACCGCCGGACGGCCGCTGAGCAGCGCGGGCTTGGTCGAGGTGGTGAAGCTGAGCTGGGCGGCGGGCGAGTCGATCGCGCTCAGGCCGTCGAGCAGGAAGGTCGGGTTGAAGGCGATCGAGATGTCGTCGCCCTCCAGCTTCGCGTCGACGCGCTCCACAGCCTGTGCATCGTCACTGGAGCCGGCCTCCAGGATGAGGACGCCCTGCTCGAAGCTGAGGCGGACGGGAGTGTTGCGCTCGGCGACCAGGGCCACGCGCTTGACGGCCTCGACGAACGGGGCGGTCTCGATCACGGCGACCGAGTTGAACTCCGTCGGGAAGAGCGTGCGGTACTTCGGCAGGTCGCCCTCGAGGAGGCGGGTGGTGGTGCGGCGGCCCGCGCCCTCGAAGCCGATGAGGCCCTCGCCCTGGCCGGAGCCGGAGAGCGCCAGGGTGACCGTGTCGCCGCTGGTGAGGGACTTGGCGGTGTCGAGGAGGGTCTTCGCGGGGACCAGGGCCACGGCCGAGGCGTCCGGGTTCTCGGGCTTCCACAGGAACTCGCGGACCGCGAAGCGGTAGCGGTCGGTGGAGGCCAGGGTGACGCGGTCGCCCTCGATCTCGATGCGGACACCGGTCAGCACGGGCAGCGTGTCGTCACGGCCGGCGGCGATGGCCACCTGGGCGGCGGCGGAGGCGAAGACCTCGCCGGGCACGGTGCCGGTCGCGGTCGGCATCTGCGGGAGTGCCGGGTACTCCTCCACAGGCAGGGTGTGGAGTGTGAACCGCGAGGAGCCGCAGACCACGGTGGCCCGTACACCGTCTGTGGAAATCTCCACCGGCCGGTTGGGGAGGGCGCGGCAGATGTCGGCGAGGAGCCGGCCGGAGACCAGGACGGTGCCGTCCTCCTCCACGTCCGCCTCGACGGAGACGCGGGCCGAGACCTCGTAGTCGAAGCCGGAGAGGGACAGCGTGCCCTCCTCGGCCTTCAGCAGCAGGCCCGCGAGTACGGGCACCGGCGGCCGGGCCGGGAGGCTGCGTGCAGCCCAGGCCACCGCCTCCGCGAGTACGTCGCGCTCCACCCGGATCTTCACCGGAACCGCCTCCTGCTGTTGCTCGCTCGTCTGCCGGCCTTCGTCGTCGGCTCGTCGATGCCTCGACCGATGCCGGGGACCAGTCTGACGTACGGCGCCGACAGTCGTCGCGGCTGGCGGTCAAGTCGGGAGCGAGGAGTCGGGACGGCCGTCCGGCGAGTTGTGCACAGGACCTGCTTGAAAACCGAAACCGGCCTAACTCTCCATGGGGGTAGTAGTAGGGCCTGTGGAAACGGTGGATAAGCCCGTTCTCCCAGGTCAGGCCCGGTTTTTTATCCCCACAGCCTGTGGGTGGCACCGGTGGACAACACGGTGTCTCTGTGGAGAACGAAAACTTCTGCACAGGCCGTCCCCAGGGGACCCCCACTACTCCACAGGTGTGTCCCCAGCTTTTCCCCAGAAGTCCACAGACCAAACGTCGACATCCGTGTGACCGCTTTCACTCGGGGCGGTGAGCCCGGGTGTGCTGTTGCCGAACAGTGGACAACGGTGTGGAGAACCGTCGGGAACCTGTGCACAGGATGCGGGAACCTGTGAGTCGGCGGTGGACAGAGGAGTGGATGAGCCTGTGGATGATTTTTCTGTCCACAGGCTGTGGATGGCGCTTGCTCACAATTCCACAGGCTGCTGACCTGCTCTGATGGGTCCTCAACCCGCACCCCTGTGGACAGATTGTGGGCGATGTGGACTGTCCTCAGGCTGTGGACGGAAGAAAACCGGGGAATCTGTGGATGACGGGCCTTCCCAGGGGCGCATTCGAACAGAGCAGGGGCGCACGGACGAAGAAGGGCGCCCCCGGTTCGATCCGGAAGCGCCCTGTCGTGGAGTTTGAGGGGCCGCCAGCAGGGCCCCGGAGGGGCCGTGTCAGCCGTTCTTGATGCGGTTGGTGAGCTCCGTGACCTGGTTGTAGATGGAGCGGCGCTCCGCCATCAGGGCACGGATCTTGCGGTCCGCGTGCATGACGGTGGTGTGGTCGCGGCCGCCGAACTGGGCCCCGATCTTCGGCAGGGACAGGTCCGTGAGCTCCCGGCACAGGTACATGGCGATCTGCCGGGCGGTCACCAGGACCCGGCTGCGCGAGGAGCCGCACAGGTCGTCCACGGTGAGCCCGAAGTAGTCGGCGGTGGCCGCCATGATGTCGGAGGCGGTGATCTCGGGCGCGCTGTCCTCGCCGCCCGGGATCAGGTTCTTGAGGACGTCCTCCGTCAGGCCCAGGTCCACCGGCTGACGGTTGAGGCTCGCGAAGGCGGTGACGCGGATCAGCGCCCCCTCCAGCTCGCGGATGTTGCGCGAGATCCGCGAGGCGATGAACTCCAGTACCTCCGGCGGGGCGTTGAGCTGCTCCTGGACGGCCTTCTTGCGCAGGATCGCGATACGGGTCTCCAGCTCGGGCGGCTGGACGTCGGTGATCAGGCCCCACTCGAAGCGGTTGCGGAGCCGGTCCTCCAGGGTGACGAGCTGCTTGGGCGGCCGGTCGGAGGAGAGCACGATCTGCTTGTTGGCGTTGTGGAGCGTGTTGAAGGTGTGGAAGAACTCCTCCTGCGTCGACTCCTTGCTCGCGAGGAACTGGATGTCGTCGACCAGCAGGATGTCCATCTCGCGGTAGCGCTTGCGGAAGGCGTCGCCCTTGCCGTCGCGGATGGAGTTGATGAACTCGTTGGTGAACTCCTCGGAGCTCACGTACCGCACGCGGGTGCCGGGGTACAGGCTCCGCGCGTAGTGCCCGATGGCGTGCAGCAGGTGCGTCTTGCCGAGTCCCGACTCCCCGTAGATGAAAAGGGGGTTGTACGCCTTCGCCGGCGCCTCGGCGACGGCCACCGCGGCGGCGTGCGCGAAGCGGTTGGAGGCGCCGATGACGAAGGTGTCGAAGAGGTACTTGGGGTTCAGGCGGGCGGTCGGCTCCAGCGGGCCCGAGGTCGAGCCGCCGGAGGGTGCCGACGGCGGAGGCGCGGGCGTCGGGCGCCCGGGCGCGGGGCGCGCGGCCGGCTGCTCGTACTGCTGCTGCTCGTACGACGGGGGCTCGTACGACTGCGGTTCGTACGGCTGGGACTCGTACTTCTGCCCCTCGTACTTCTGCGACTCGTAGGAAGGGGACTCGTAGCCGGACTGCTCGTACTTCTGCTGCTCGTAGCCGCCCTGGTCGTAGCCGCCGGGCTCGGGCTGCTGGAGGTAGCCGGGCTGTGGGGAGGCGTACGGGTCGCGCTCGGGGAACCCGCCGAGGCGCTGCTGCTGCCAGCCGTACTCGTCCTGGCCGCCGCGGGGCCAGGAGCCGGGCTCCGGACGCGGCTGCTGGTACTCCGGGTACGCGGGACGGGCGGCGGGGAGCTGGTCCTCGCCGGCGCCGGGGCGCTGGCCGCCGTACGGCTCGTAGCCCTCGCGCGGGGAGGGGGCGGGGGGCGCGGGCGGCGCGGGCTCGCCCGCGGAGTCGTCCACGGTGATGGCGATCCGGATCGGGCGGCCGCACTCGCGGCTCAGGGCATCGCTGATGAGCGGGGCCAGGCGGCCCTCGAGAACGCGCTTGCCCCATTCATTGGGGACGGCGAGGAGGGCGGTGTCGGCGACGAGCGCCAAGGGCTGGCATCGTTCGACCCACTGCTTGTCCTTGGGCTCGATCCCCTGCTGGCCCTCCCCGAGCAGCTTCTCGAGCACGCGTGGCCACACTGCGGCAAGATCGGCAGGTACGTCAGCCACAGAGCACGCTCTCTCACAGGTCCCGGTCCCACGAATGTGTGGTTCTTTGGGACGGTCGGGACAAAAATCCGGGATCAGGCAACGGTAGTCAGGCCGGTGGGTAGGGTTCAAGTCGTTGTCCACAGCCTGTGCACAGTGTGGGGCAGGGTGCGCTCGGTTTGACCGGATGGCGTAGCCGCGCGTACCGTAACGAGGTCGAGTTGTCGATGGCTGCTGCCGCCTGCCTACCGATGGGCGAAGATCACTGATTGTGATCATTTAGCGGTGTCCACTCGGGCGAACACGCGAGTTCCTCGTGGGCGCACGGTGACAGCCAGGCGATGTACCGCCACAACGATTCATTCTCTGGAGCCCCCGAGTGAGCAAGCGCACCTTCCAGCCGAACAACCGCCGTCGCGCCAAGACCCACGGCTTCCGCCTGCGGATGCGTACCCGTGCCGGTCGCGCGATCCTCGCGAACCGTCGCAGCAAGGGCCGCGCCGCCCTTTCCGCGTAACAACGCGCAGGTCGTGACGTCGTGCTGTCTCCCGAGAATCGGCTGAGGCGGCGCGAGGACTTCGCGAGCGCGGTGCGCCGAGGACGCCGGGCCGGTCGCCCGCTCCTCGTCGTCCACCTACGTACAAGCGGTGCAACGGACCCGCACGAGCCGGGGGATGTCGATCCCTCGCCGCGTGCGGGTTTCGTCGTCAGCAAGGCCGTGGGCATCGCCGTCGTCCGCAACCGGGTCAAGCGCCGACTGCGCCATCTGGTGCGTGATCGGCTGGCTCAGCTGCCCGCCGGTAGCCTGGTGGTGGTGCGGGCCCTGCCCGGAGCCGCTGACGCCGGCGTCGACGAGCTGGCCCGCGACCTGGACGCCGCCCTGGCGCGGCTGCTGGGAGGCGTGGCTCGATGAAGTACCCGCTGCTCGCTTTGATCAAGCTGTACCAGTGGACGATCAGTCCGCTGCTCGGGCCGGTGTGCCGCTACTACCCGTCGTGCTCGCACTACGGGTTCACGGCCATCGACCGGCATGGTGCGGTGAAGGGGACGGCTCTGACCGCCTGGCGGATCCTGCGGTGCAATCCGTGGTCCCCGGGTGGTGTGGATCATGTCCCACCCCGGAAACGCCCGCGTTGGCACGAGCAGCTGCGCAGTGCGTTGCGTAGATCTCGCAATGCTCAAGGAGCCTGATTAGTGGACACGATTGCCAGTCTGTTCAGCTTTATCACCACACCCGTGTCGTGGATCATCGTCCAGTTCCACAAGGTCTACGGCGCGATCTTCGGTGCGGACAGTGGATGGGCCTGGGGCCTCTCCATCGTGTCGCTGGTGGTCCTGATCCGCATCTGTCTGATCCCGCTCTTCGTGAAGCAGATCAAGGCGACGCGCGGCATGCAGGCGCTCCAGCCGAAGATGAAGGTGATCCAGGAGCGCTACAAGAACGACAAGCAGCGTCAGTCCGAAGAGATGATGAAGCTGTACAAGGAGACGGGTACCAACCCGCTCTCCTCGTGCCTTCCCATCCTGGCGCAGTCCCCGTTCTTCTTCGCGCTCTACCACGTGCTCGCGAGCATCGCCAACGGCAAGACCATCGGCGTGATCAACCAGTCGCTGCTGGAGAGCGCCCGCCAGGCGCACATCTTCGGCGCCCCGCTGGCCGCCAAGTTCACCGACAGCGCCGAGAAGGTCGCGGACCTGGACGCCTCGATCACCAGCGTGCGCATCGTGACCGCGGTCATGATCGTCCTGATGTCGCTGTCGCAGTTCTACACGCAGCGCCAGCTGATGCAGAAGAACGTCGACCTCTCGGTCAAGACGCCCTTCATGCAGCAGCAGAAGATGCTCATGTACATCTTCCCGGTGATCTTCGCCGTGATGGGCATCAACTTCCCCGTCGGTGTCCTCGTCTACTGGCTGACCACCAACGTGTGGACCATGGGCCAGCAGATGTACGTGATCAACCAGAACCCGACGCCCGGCAGCAAGGCCCAGGACCAGTACCTGACCCGTCTGCTGAAGCACATCGGCACCCACGGTGCCGTCAAGGGCCGCAGCAAGAAGAAGATCGTCGCGGCGATCGTGGCCAAGGGCCCGGACCGCAACGACAACGAGCGCAAGTTCATCACCTCGCTGACGAAGCAGGGCATGGCGGCGCAGGCGGACGGCTCCGTGATCAAGAGTTCTGAGGCCACGGCCGACTCGGACGCGGCGAGCGGCGGTGTCGCCACGAAGCGGCAGCAGCCGAAGCGGCAGTCGAAGTCCAAGCGTCAGACGCCCCCCAGCAAGCCCTCCAAGAAGTAGAAGGAGTCCCTCCCGTGACGGAAGGCACCACCACCGCCGCCGCTGAGAGTGGCGACACCCTCACCCGCCTTGAGCAGGAGGGCGAGATCGCGGCCGACTACCTTGAGGGTCTGCTGGACATCGCCGACCTGGACGGCGACATCGACATGGACGTCGAAGCCGACCGCGCCGCGGTGTCGATCGTCAGCGACTCGGGCGGCCGCGACCTGCAGAAGCTCGTGGGCCGTGACGGTGAGGTCCTGGAGGCCCTCCAGGAGCTGACCCGCCTCGCCGTGCACCGGGAGACCGGCGACCGCAGCCGTCTGATGCTGGACATCGCGGGCTTCCGGGCGAAGAAGCGCGAGGAGCTCGCGGCGCTGGGCGCCAAGGCCGCCGCGGACGTGAAGGCCTCGGGCGAGCCGCTGAAGCTGGCCCCGATGACCCCCTTCGAGCGCAAGGTCGTCCACGACGCCGTGGCGGCCGCCGGCCTGAAGAGCGAGTCCGAGGGCGAGGAGCCGCAGCGCTTCGTCGTTGTGCTCCCGGCCTGACCGGAATGTTGTGCGTCGGCCCCGCCTGCGTCGCAGGCGGGGCCGAAGTTTGTAAGCCTGGCAGTTGAACGACACGGTTGAACGACACGGTTTTGGCGTGAGCGGTTCTGTACGGAAGGACGGTCCCCGTGACGGAGGCAGCGGAGCTTCCCGCAGCGCCTGAAGAGGCGCCCCCGGCGCCCGAAGAGGCGCGCGCGGTGTTCGGTGAGTTTTTCCCGGAAGCTGTGCGGTATGCGGAGCTGCTGGCGGACGCGGGGGTCAAGCGGGGCCTGATCGGGCCGCGTGAGGTTCCGCGCCTGTGGGAGCGGCACCTGCTGAACTGTGCGGTGCTCTCCGAGGTGGTGCCCGAGGGCGTCACCGTGTGCGACGTGGGCTCCGGCGCCGGCCTGCCCGGCATCCCGCTCGCCCTGGTGCGCCGGGACCTGAAGATCACCCTGCTGGAGCCCCTGCTGCGCCGGACGACCTTCCTCCAGGAGGCCGTGGAGCTGCTCGGGCTGGACCACGTCACCGTGGTGCGCGGCCGGGCCGAGGAGATGCTCGGCAAGCTCCAGCCGGTGCACGTGGTGACGGCCCGCGCGGTGGCCCCTCTGGACCGGCTCGCGGGCTGGGGCGTGCCGCTACTGCGTCCCTACGGCGAGATGCTGGCCCTGAAGGGCGACACCGCCGAGGAGGAGCTGGTCTCGGCGAAGGTCGCGCTGACCAAGCTGGGTGTGGTGAAGACCTCGGTGCTCCACGTGGGCGAGGGCGTGGTCGACCCCATGTCCACGGTGGTCCGGGTGGAGGTCGGAGAAAGCCCCGGTGGGGTGAGGTTCGCGGCCAAGCGGGCTAAGGCCGCGCGGGTGGGACGGTCGCGCAGGCGCCGTTGATCCGTGCTGTCGCTGGTGCGATGTGGGGCGGGTTGGGCCCTATAGGTATGGATTTCGGAGTGTCGTAGCGGGCTGAAGAGCCCGTCCGGGCATCGTGTTTCACGTGAAACGTCGCTCTCTGCTGCACGGGATCATCAGCCGCGGCCGTGCTGCTGCGGCCCCCCGCCCCCGCAAGGACGCGGGGGTGACGGAGTTGTCCACAACGGTGGATTCATCCACAGGAGTAAGGGCCCCGCTGGTTCGCGAGCCGGGTGGCATGGCAGGCTCTGTTCATCGCGAGCCCGCTGCCGAGGAGAGTGACACCATGCGGTCCGACGCCAACCTCGCGGGGCCGATGGCCGATCCGGTCCCCGGTCCCCGCTCTGAATCGCCGGGTGAGGATGTTTCACGTGAAACATCGTCCCCGCCTCTCGTGGACAACGACGACATCGAGGACACCCCGCTCGCCCAGGCCGCCCAGCAGGCGATCGATGCGCTCGGGCGTACGGGTGCGGCTCTGCCGCGGCCGGCGCAGACCCGCATCATGGTCGTCGCCAACCAGAAGGGCGGCGTCGGCAAGACCACGACGACCGTGAACCTGGCGGCCTCGCTGGCCCTGCACGGGGCGCGGGTCCTGGTCATCGACCTCGACCCGCAGGGCAACGCCTCCACCGCCCTGGGCATCGACCACCACGCGGACGTGCCGTCCATCTACGACGTGCTCGTGGACAGCCGCCCGCTGCTGGAGGTCGTCCAGCCGGTGGTGGATGTGGAGGGACTCTTCTGTGCCCCGGCCACGATCGACCTCGCGGGTGCGGAGATCGAGCTCGTGTCGCTGGTGGCCCGTGAGAGCCGGCTCCAGCGGGCGATCCAGGCGTACGAGCAGCCCCTCGACTACATCCTCATCGACTGCCCGCCCTCGCTGGGCCTGCTGACGGTGAACGCCCTCGTGGCCGGTGCGGAAGTGCTCATCCCGATCCAGTGCGAGTACTACGCGCTGGAGGGGCTGGGACAGCTGCTGCGCAACGTCGACCTGGTGCGGGCCCATCTGAACCCGACCCTGCACGTGTCCACGATCCTGCTGACCATGTACGACGGCAGGACACGTCTGGCCTCGCAGGTGGCGGAGGAGGTGCGCACCCACTTCGGCAAGGAGGTGCTGCGCACCAGCATCCCGCGGTCGGTGCGGATCTCCGAGGCCCCGAGCTACGGGCAGACGGTCCTGACGTACGACCCGGGTTCCAGCGGTGCCCTCTCCTACCTGGAGGCGGCGCGTGAGATCGCGCTGCGGGGAGCCGGAATCCATTACGACGCCCAGCACGCCCATCTGGGCGCGGGCATGAACAGCACGCAGAGTGTGGCGGAGGGGATCCAGTGAGCGAGCGACGTAGGGGTCTGGGGCGGGGGCTCGGCGCGCTGATCCCGGCCGCTCCCCAGGAGAAGACGCCGGTGATGGGTACCGGGTCGACGAATCCGTCGGCGGTGCCGGTGCTCCAGTCGGAACGGGGGATCGCCGCGGCGAAGCTCGCCGCGCTGGTGCAGGCCGATGTTTCACGTGAAACGGTGCCGGCTGAGACGGCGTCTCCGCAGCCGGAGGCCCACGAGGTGGCCGGGGCGACGTTCGCGGAGCTTCCGCTGGAGGCGATCTCACCGAACCCGCGCCAGCCGCGCAATATGGACCATCTCGATGACGAGGCGCTGGCCGAGCTGGTGACCTCGATCCAGACGGTGGGCCTGCTTCAGCCCGTGGTGGTCCGGGAGACGCAGCCCGGGCGCTATGAACTGATCATGGGTGAGCGGCGTTTCCGTGCCTGTGGTCAGGCGGGCCTGGATCGCATCCCGGCGATCATCCGGGCGACCGAGGACGACAAGCTCCTGCTGGACGCCCTCCTGGAGAACCTGCACCGGGTGCAGCTGAACCCCCTGGAGGAGGCGGCCGCGTACGACCAGCTGCTCCGGGACTTCAGCTGCACGCACGACCAGCTGGCGGACCGGATCGGACGTTCGCGCCCGCAGGTCACGAACACCCTCCGGCTGCTGAGGCTCTCGCCCGAGGTGCAGAAGAAGGTGGCCGCCGGTGTCCTGCTCGCGGGCCACGCGCGGGCCCTGCTGCCGGTGGAGGACCCCGAGGAGCAGGAGCGTCTCGCCCACCGGATCGTGGCCGAGGGGCTGTCGGTGCGCTCGGTCGAGGAGATCGTCCAGCTGATGGGCTCGGAGCCGTCGAGCACCGTGAAGCCGAAGGGTCCGAGAGCCGGGGCACGGGTGTCGCCGGCGCTCAGTGAGCTGGCGACGCGTCTGTCGGACCGGTTCGAGACCCGGGTGAAGGTGGACCTGGGCCAGAAGAAGGGCAAGATCACCGTCGAGTTCGCCTCGATGGAGGACCTGGAACGGATCCTGGGAACCCTCGCGCCTGGTGAGGGCCGGGTCCTCGAACAGGGCCTTTCCGGGGAGTAGTCGCTCCGGCCCGTTCCTCTCGCCGCCCCCTGCTTCTTCGAGACGTCCACACTCGAAGAAGCAGGGGGCAGTGCTTACGATGTGGGCATGGGTCGTCGGTTGGTACCGCTCACGCTGGACAACCTCCAGGACCTGCCCAGGCGTTGCCGGAGCTGCGTGTTCTGGGAGCTCGATCCCGTCACCGGTGAGGCGGCCGTGAAGGCGGGCACTCCGGAGCTGGAGAAGGAGGCCTGGATCTCCGCCGTCCTGCTGGACTGGGGCTCCTGCGGCCGGGTGGTCTACGTGGACGAGGTCCCGGTCGGGTTCGTGCTCTACGCCCCGCCCGCCTATGTGCCGAGGGCTGCTTCGTTCCCGACGAGCCCGGTGTCCCCGGACGCGGTGCAGCTGATCACCGGATGGATCATGCCGGGGTATCAGGGGCAGGGCCTGGGGCGGGTGATGGTCCAGACGGTCGCCAAAGACCTGCTGCGGCGGGGCTTCAAGGCGATCGAGGCGTTCGGTGAAGCGCGGTGGGAGCGGCCCGCCTGTCTGCTGCCGGCCGACCATCTGCTCTCGGTGGGCTTCAAGACCGTACGTCCCCATCCCGCCCATCCCCGGCTGCGGTTGGAGCTGCGCACGACGCTGTCGTGGAAGGAAGACGTGGAGCTGGCCCTGGACCGCCTGCTGGGAGGGGCGAGGGCCCGTAAGGAACCGGCACTGCGCCCGTTGTAGCGCCGGCGGGAACGCGAACGGGGCCGCCCTGGGAAGGGCGGCCCCGTTTCACGTGGTCACGGCCGGCCGGTCAGGATCCGCTCAGGCCTTGGCCTCGACGAAGTCCGACAGGTCGCGCAGGATGGCGGCCTTGGGCTTGGCACCGACGATGGTCTTCACGACCTCGCCGCCCTGGTAGACGTTCAGGGTCGGGATGGACATGACGCCGTACTTCGCGGCCGTGCCCGGGTTCTGGTCGATGTTGAGCTTCACGATCTCGATCTGGTCGCCGTACTCGGCCGCGATGGACTCCAGCGAGGGCGCGATCTGGCGGCACGGGCCGCACCACTCGGCCCAGAAGTCGACCAGTACGGGCTTGTCGTTGCGCAGGACGGCTTCGTCGAAGTCCGCGTCGGTCACATTCTTGAGGGTGCCGGCCACAGCGGCCTCCTTCTCTTCTACGGGGTGTGGGGTGTGGGGACTGAGCGGGTCAGACGGTCGCGGTCACCGGCTCGGCGTCCGCGAGCGCCGCGAGGAAGCGCTCCGCGTCGAGGGCGGCGGAGCAGCCGGTGCCGGCCGCGGTGATCGCCTGACGGTAGGTGTGGTCCACGACGTCGCCGGCGCCGAAGACACCGGTGAGGTTGGTGCGCGTCGAGGGGGCGTCGACCTTCAGGTAGCCCTCGCCGTCGAGTTCGAGCTGGCCGGTGAAGAGCTCGGTGCGCGGGTCGTGTCCAACGGCGATGAAGAGGCCGGTCACGGGGAGCTCGGAGGTCTCACCGGTCTTGGTGTTGCGCAGGGTGAGGCCGGAGAGCTTCTGCTCACCGTGGATCTCGGCGACCTCGCTGTCCCAGGCGAACTTGATCTTCGGGTCGGCGAAGGCGCGGTCCTGCATGGTCTTCGAGGCGCGCAGGCTGTCACGGCGGTGGACGATCGTGACGGACTTGGCGAACCGGGAAAGGAAGGTGGCCTCCTCCATCGCGGTGTCGCCGCCGCCGACGACGGCGATGTCCTGGTCCTTGAAGAAGAACCCGTCGCAGGTGGCGCACCAGGAGACGCCGCGTCCGGAGAGGGCGTCCTCGTTCGGCAGGCCGAGCTTGCGGTGCTGGGAACCGGTGGTGACGATGACGGCCTTGGCGCGGTGCACCGTGCCGGCGGTGTCCGTGACGGTCTTGATCTCACCGGTGAGGTCCACGGCGACGACGTCGTCCGGGACGAGCTCGGCACCGAAGCGCTCGGCCTGGTCGCGCATGTTGTCCATGAGGTCCGGACCCATGATGCCGTCGCGGAAGCCGGGGAAGTTCTCGACCTCGGTGGTGTTCATCAGCGCACCGCCGGCGGTGACGGCGCCCTCGAAGACCAGGGGGTTGAGCGAAGCGCGTGCGGTGTACAGGGCGGCCGTGTAACCGGCCGGCCCGGAGCCGATGATGATCACGTTTCGTACGTCGCTCACGGGTTCTTTCCTCGTCTCTGCGGACTTCGTGCTGCCTACCGGGGGCCGGTGCGGACTCTCACCCCACCCAACGGATCCTACGGCGCGCACATTCCCCGCTCGGCCCCTCCGGCCACTCAACGCGCGGGGCACCACCCCGCATACCCGTCAGTTACGAGGATATGTGCTGGTCAGCAGGGGCTTGTCCGGGTTCTGCCCCGGGTTGTCCGCGCAGCCGGCGGCCACGAGATAGGCGTCCACCTGAGCGGGGTCGCCGGTATGGGGCAGCACGACGAGGTAGACGGGGACGCCCTGGTAGCTGCCGCGTTCGGCGGCGACGGGCGGCTCCGTGCGGCCGGTCGCCTGCTGGACGCAGGGCGGGACCGGAGCGGGTTCCGGGGTGGCGAGCCGGTCGGCAGGGGCCAGACCGGGGGTGGTGTCGTCCAGCCCCATGGTCGTGCTGGTCTCGCCCGGTGCGGTCTTCGGGGCGTTGCCCGGGGCTCCGCCGGAGAGGAGTTGCCGGACGCTCTGGCGGAGTCCCTGGGCCGTGTACTCGCCCGGGGCGGGCGAGGCGGCGGTCCGGGCCGTGTCGTTGCGCGTGGCGGTGTCGTGCGAGGCGGTGCCGCCCAGCGTGTTGAACAGGAGGACGCCGAGTGCGCAGGCGGCCGCCCCGGCCAGTCCGCTGAGGACGGCGATGCGCCGCCGGGCACGACGACGGCCGGGTCCGGTTGGGCCGGACGGGTGACCCGAGGGCCGGAGGGCCTCGCTCCGGCCGGAACCGCCGGGGGCTGCCGGCGATGTTTCACGTGAAACATCGCCGACGGGGTGAGGTTCGGAGGGGGCTGCCTCGGCCCGGGGGCTCGTCGAGTCGAGGAGCGCCTCGGCGGCGAGGGCCGCGTCGATCCGGCCGGCGATGGAGGAGGGCATGCGCGGGGGCCCCGGCAGGGTGCCGAGGAGGGAGCGGATCTCCTCCAGGGAGGCCAGGACGTCGGCGCACAGGTCGCAGTCCCCGAGATGGGCACGCACCTCGGCGGTGCGGGAGGGGGAGAGGAGCCCTTCGGTCAGGTCGGAGATCTCCGAGACCTCCGGGTGCCAGGTCGTGCCGGCAGTTCCGGTCGTGCCGGTTGTGGGGCTCACGGTCGTCCACCTCCGCCCTTCACAGCGTCTGGATCCGGTTCTGGATGCCTGGGGTCTGCCGCAGGTGGGACGGCTGTCCCCGGCGTCCGGTTCCTTCCCCGCTCCGTGGTGGTGTTATCCCCGGCATTCGTGCGCAGATGAGTGAGCATCGGGAGGAGTTTGGCCCGGCCTCGGGCGCACCGGCTCTTCACGGTGCCGGTGGGGACGTCGAGGATGCGGGCGGCGTCGGCGACGGGGTATCCCTGCATGTCGACGAGGACGAGGGCGGCCCGTTGCTCGGCCGGGAGGGTGCTGAGGGCCTCCAGGAGCTGGCGGTGGAGGTCCTCGCGCTCTGCGGGGGCCTCGGCGGACTCGTGGGGCTCCAGGAGCCGCTCCAGGCGGTCCGTGTCGTCGAGGGGCGCGGTCCGGCGGGAGGCGGCCTTGCGGGCGCGGTCGAGGCAGGCGTTGACGGTGATCCGGTGCAGCCAGGTGGTGACGGCGGAGTCGCCCCGGAAGGTGTGGGCGGCCCGGTAGGCGGAGACAAGGGCGTCCTGGACGGCGTCGGCGGCCTCCTCGCGGTCGCCGAGGGTGCGCAGCGCGACGGCCCAGAGCCGGTCGCGGTGGCGGCGCACGAGCTCCCCGAAGGCGTCGGGATCCCCGGCGACGTGCAGGGAAAGGAGATCCTGGTCGCTGTGCTCGCCGGTCGCGGCGTCGTCCAACGGTGAGCCCCCTCCCCTGCCGTGCGTCAGCCCTTGAACTGCACGTCCGTGATGCCCTGCTTGTAGCCGGCGTTGCTGAAGTTGTCGTAGGGGGCGTACGGCATGGCGGTGATCCACACGAGGACGTAACGCGTCTTGACCGGCTTCTCCGCGGTCAGCTTGACGTTGTTGTCCTTGGTGGTCGTGCCCGTGATCTTCTTCTTCGGGTCGACGGCGCCCTTGGGGCTCAGGGAGTCGGCCGCGTACAGCGTCAGGGTGGTGTGGTCGCCCGGGTGCTTCAGCGCTATCGAGGCCTCGCTGACCTCCTGCTCGGACCCGAGGTCGTAGACGATCCCGACGCCGTCCTTGATCTTGAACTCGGGGCCGTCGCTGAAGCTCTTGGTCCGCCAGTAGCTGGAGTGGTCCCCGTCGTGCGTATTGCCGACCTCGCGGGCGTTCTGCGGGGTGCCGTCCGGCGCGTACTCCTTGGCGCTCTTGATGGGGAGCGCGACCGGCTCCTTCTTCGCCGCCGCGTCATTGGGGCCCTGCTGCTGGGTCTGGGTGTTGTCCCCGTTGTTCTTGTTGTGGTCCAGGAGGCTGTCGGCCAGCTGCCAGCTGCCCAGGCCCAGGGCGACGATCAGCAGGGCGGCGACGCCCCACTTCAGCGCGCGGCCGGTGCGGCTCTGCAGCGGCGGCGGCGGGACGGACGGGACCGCCTGGGCCGGGGGCAGGCCGACCGGCGCGGGACGCCCGTAGGTGCCCTGCTGGTAGGTGGTCTGCTGGTACTCCGGGGGCGCGGTGAAGGCGGGCTCCGGCGGCCGGATGCGGGGCATGGCGGCGACGGCCTTGGCCAGCTCCTCGGGGCTGGTGCAGGCGGGCTCCTGGCGGGACGCGGTGGCCCCGTCGTTGGCGAGGGCGCGCATGGCGAGCTCGCCGAGGCCCCGGTGGACGCCGGCGCGGACCTGGTCGGGGGCGAGCAGGCCGACGCCCTTGGGCAGGCCGCGCAGGCCGTACGCGTCGTTCTCGTACGGCCAGCGCTGGGTGAGCGCCGCGTACAGCAGGGCGCCGATGGCCTCGGTGTCGGCCCGCTGCGGGGTGTCGCTGGTGATGCCGCGCAGGGCGGCGTTCACGGCGAGGCCGCGGATGCGGTACTGGCCCGTGGAGGTGCGCAGTATCGCGCTGGGCGTCAGACGCAGGTGGGCCAGGCCCTCGCGGTGGGCGGCGGCCATCGCCTGGGAGACCTGGCTGACCAGCTGGTAGGCCTCGTGGGGTTCGAGGGTGCCGGCGGCGAGGACGGAGGTCAGCTCGGTGGCGTCGGGCAGCCACTCGTGGACGACGTAGACGAGGTCGTTCTCCTCGACGGCGTCGAGGACCTGGACGAACCGGGGGTCCCCGAGCAGGGCGGAGGAGCGGGCCGCAGCCAGCACGCTGCGGGCCCGGGGGTGGTCGGCGGGCAGGAGGTGGACGCCCACCGCGCGGCGCAGCTTCTCGTCCATGGCACGCCAGCTGCTGAACCCGTCCAGACGGGTGACGCACTCCTCCAGGCGGTAGCGCCGCGCGAGCTTGTGCCCGCTGTGGAGTTCGGGCGCGGCCGCGGGTGCCGCGCTTCTGCGTTCGCCGTCCTTCTCGGGCATGGGTCCGTCCGAGGCTTTTCCGTTCTGGGCGTCCACCCCGTCGGCCGTGGCCTTGGCCGCATCTGCGGCCAGCGGCTGGTCGCCGCTGTTGTCGGCCACGTCGACGGCAGCCGTGCTACGTTCCGCCACCGTCGTCCCTGCCTCCCCATCCGTTGCGCGCTGTCGGCCAGTCTGCGAAGCCATGCCAATTGTGCCCACAGTCCGCCGCTATGCACGACACACGAAGGGGGGTGACGGTTGTGCGCATCAGCGCCCCAGACGTCCGCGGACCATTCCGACCATGGAGTTGAGCTCTTCGATCCGCATCCGCTTGGCGGCGAGGAGGAACACGGCGCCGAGGGCGATGAGACCCGCGACCAGGGCGGCGAGGGAACCGAGCGCTCCGTTCCCCAGCACCTGGGTGACCCCGTAGGCGGCGGCGCCCGCCGCGACGGCCGCCGGGACGCACGCGCCGATCAGGCGGGTGTAGGTGCGCATCACGTGGGCGCCGTCGAGGTCCCCGCCGAGGCGGGCCTTCAGGCGGCGCCAGGCCACCCCGACGCCGACCGCGTAGCCGAGGCCGTAGGCGGCGGCCATGCCGACGACGGCCCAGCGGGCCGGGAGGACGAAGAAGGCCAGGGCGGAGACGCCGGCGTTGACGGCGGCCACGATGACCGTGTTGTAGAAGGGGGTGCGGGTGTCCTCGTAGGCGTAGAAGCCGCGCAGGACCACGTACTGGACGGAGTACGGGATCAGTCCGAGGCCGAAGGCCATCAGGATGAAGCCGATGTTGGTGGCGTCGTCGGCGCCGGTGCTGGCGTAGAGGAGCGTCGACATCGGCACGCCCAGCGCGAGGAAGGCGAAGGCACAGGGCACGATCGCGACGGCCGAGGTGCGCAGGCCGTACGAGATGTCGTCGCGGACCGCGGCGGCGTCGCCGTCGTGGGCCGAGCGCGAAATCCTGGGCAGGACGGCCGTCATGACGGAGACGGTGATGATGGCCTGGGGCATCTGCCAGAGCAGCAGGGCGTAGTTGTAACCGGTGATGCCGGTACCGCCGTGGCCCTGCTTGTCGGCGACCTCACCGGCCCAGGTGGCGAGCTGGGTGACGACGACCAGGCCGATCTGGTTGGCGAGGACGAAGAAGAACGTCCACTTGGCCAGGCCGGCGGCCTTGCCGAGGCCGTGGCCCTTCCAGTCGAAGCGCAGGCGCATCTTGAAGCCGGCGTCGCGCAGGTACGGCAGCATCGCCAGGGACTGGACGACGAGGCCGAGCAGGGTGCCGATGCCGAGCAGGCGGACGCCCTCGGCCGTGATGGTCGCCTCGGAGACGCCGGTGGCGGTGAAGCCGCCGAAGGCCCAGATGAAGGTGCCGAAGGTGGCGATGACGACGATGTTGTTGAGGACCGGGGTCCACATCATCGCGCCGAACCGGCCGCGCGCGTTCAGGATCTGACCGAGGACCACGTGCACGCCCATGAAGAACATGGTGGGCAGGCAGTACTGCGCGAAGGCCACCGCGACGTCCATGCGCTGCGGGTTGTCGGCGATCTTCTGCGACATCATGCCGATGAAGAGCGGGGCCGCCAGCACGCAGATCGTGGTGACCGCGCCCAGCAGGACCACCACGAGGGTCAGCAGGCGGTTGGCGTAGGCCTCGCCGCCGTCGTCGTCGTTCTTCATGGCCCGGACGAGCTGCGGGATGAAGACCGCGTTGAGGGCGCCGCCGCCGACGAGGACGTAGATCATCGTCGGCAGGGTGTTGGCGACCTGGTAGGAGTCGTTGAGGGAGGCGACGCCGATGGCGCCGGCGATCACCAGGGTGCGGGCGAAGCCGGTGATGCGGGAGACGATCGTGCCGGCGGCCATCAGGGCGCTCGACTTGAGCAGTCCGGCGGCCTTCCCCGCGGGCTTGCTCGGTGCCGGGGCCGCGACCGGGGCTTCCTCGGCGGGGACGCCGGGGGCCGCCTGCTGGTCCCGGTACAGGTGCGTGAAGGCGTCCGGCTCGGGCTCCTCCTCGGACGCCCTGGTCACGAGCGAGTCCACTCCGACGAACTGCGTCGTCGCCGCGTGGTCGCCGTAGGGCAGGTGGCGGGAGGGGCCGTCCGGCTCCGGCGGCGGGGTCTGGGCCCAGACGCGCGGGTCGGGGCCGTGCGAGGGCGCCTGCGGGGCCGCGTACAGCGGGCCGGGCTCCTGGTAGGTGCCCGGCGGCGGCGGGGGGTGCGAGGCCCGGTCGTAGAGGGCCTCGGTCACGGGGTCCTGGGCCGAGAGGTCCTGCGACCGGTAGGGGTCGTAGCCGTAGGCGTCCTGGACGTACGGGTCGTGCTCCGGCGCGGGCGCGGGCGCCGGAACCTGTCCGGGCACCGGAGCGCCCGGGGCAGTGCCCTGAGCGGGCATGTGCCCGCCAGTGCCCTGCGCGCGGTCACCGTCGTACGGCGCGTTCATCGCAACCCCACCTCATCGTCCCCAGGCCGACCGGCCACGGCATCGCTCAACGGTCCACTGTCTCACCCGTGCCGGACCCCTCGGTGCTTTGCGGTCCGGTGTCCGTGGACTCGTCACTCGGCTGCGTGCTCTCCTCGGCGGCCGCCCGCGCGGCGACGCGCTTGCGGCTGGCGTACATCTTGATGCCCGCCAGGACGAGGAGGAGCACACCGCCGGCGATGACGAGCATGACGGTGGGGGTGATCTCGGTGGCCTCGACCGTGAACTTGCGTTCCTTGCCGTACGGCACGCCGTCCTTCGTGTACAGGCGCGCGGTGACCTCGACCGGACCACTCGCGGTGGCGTTGGCGGTGAACTTTACCGTCTGGCTGTGGCCGCCCTGAACGGTGACTTCCTCTTCCGCCTGGCCGCCGTCGCGGAACATCAGACGGGTGGGATTGGCGGACTTCACCCGCAGCACCAGGTTGTGGACGTCCTGGACGAGGCTGTTCTGCACGCTGACCGGGATGGTCGCGCTGTGGCCGGACAGGGTCGCGTCGGACTTGGGGACGACCTTGACCTTGTCGGTCAGCCCGACCAGGTAGGCCTGGACCTGGTCGCGGTAGGCGGCGGCCTCCTCGGGGCGGCCGCGCCAGGAGGTGGACATCTCCCGGTTCATGGTGTTCCCGAAGGGGATCTCGACGCGGTCCGGTGCCGACAGGATGACCTTGAAGTGGTCGAGCGTGTTCTGCGTGGTGCGGATCTTCTCGAAGGCGGAGACCGGCAGCTCCTGCTTGCTCAGGGCTTCCGGGTACTGGCCCGCGCCCGGCACCTGGGTGGCGGCGCCGGGGTCGGGCTTCGCGGCGGCGGCCGCCTCCAGGTCGGAGGGCTGGGTCCAGCGGGCCGCCTGGAGGCCGCGCAGGGCGGTGGCCATCGACTCCGCCTGGCTGGCGGTGGGCCGGCGCTGGGGGGTGACCACGTAGCTGCGCGGCTCGTCGCTGTTCTGCAGGTTCAGGGCGAGGCTGTGGGCCAGGAACTGCTGCACGGCGAGCGTGGAGTTCCCGGCGGTGGCCATGTCGCCCTCGAAGGCGGTGGAGAGGTCGGCGTCGGCGACGACGGCCGTGGTGCCCGCGCCGATCGGGCGGGCTGCCGTCGGGGTGTAGCCGAGGGCCCCGGTCTCCTGGAGGCTGTCGCTGCGGGTCAGGACGTTGTGCGCGCCGGCCGAGGTGGCGACGTTGACGATCGAGGGGTCGATGGCGCCGTCCACGGGCCAGGAGAAGTCGGTGGACGGGGTGACGTGCAGCACCGTCTCGACGGCCTGCTTCGCCTTGTCGGTAGCGGGCCGCAGCTGGCCCAGGGTGCCCGAGACGTCCTTGCCGTGGTGCGCGAGGGAGGCGATGTCGGGGTCGGCGAAGGGCAGCGCGACGACCTTCTTGCCCTGTACGGCGGTCTCCAGGGCGCTGAGCCACTGCTCGGCGACGGCCTTGTTCCTGCCCTGTACGGGCTTGCCGTCAGGGTCTGCGCTGCGGACCCGGTAGCCCTTGGTCATGGCGTCGACCGTGGTGAGCAGGTCGGGGTCGATGACCCAGGTGACCGGCAGGTCCTTGCCGAGCGAGACCATCCGCTCCAGCCGCCCGCCGGGCTTCAGCTCGTCCGCCAGGGAGTCGTCGAGGAAGACGGGGGTCTGGAGCTCGTCCGAGCCGGTCTCCGCCGTGACGTGCGTGGTGGAGATCAGCGGCCAGACGTACGTGAGGGAGGAGCGTTTGGCGGCGGGGTCCGGCTGCCACGGCAGGAAGGTCCGCTGGATGCCCAGGACCTGCTCGTGCGGGCGGCTGTCGGTCGACCCGGACAGGGAGATGCCGAGCTGGTAGACCCCGTCGGCGCCCAGGTCCAGCTTGTTGACCGGCACCTTGATCGTGAACTGCCGGCCGACCTTGGAGGTCAGCGAGTCGAGCTTGACGGCGAAGGCCGAGTCGATCTCCCCCGGGTCCACACCGGGCCGGAAGCCCTTGCGGTCCGCCACCTCCCCGATCGACGACCGGTCTCCCAGCCTGGGCCCGACCCGCAGGCCCACGTGGGCGTTCTTGATCGTCTCCGGGCCGTTGTTGACCACGGTCCCGGAGATCGTGAGCGTGTCGCTCTTGACCGGAGCGCTCGGTGACACCTCGATCAGCTGGACGTCGACCTGGGACTCGGCCGCCTGGGCGGCCGGGGCGGGAGCGTAGACCAGGGCGGCCAGCACCGGCGTCCCGCTGAGCAGGACGACTGCCCGCCGCAGCCAGCGGCGCCGGGCAGGGACGGGGGCCGTCCCCTGGATGTCTGCCGCCTCGGCCACGCGTTCGCCCGTCCCTCGAAGTGTCAGTGGTCGTCGGTTCTGCGTCCACGCATGGTAACGAGGAGCGCTGTGTGCGAGTGCCGCGCCTTGCTCCACATGATCGGTTCCGCTTCGAGGCGGCCGGCGCCGGGGTGCCGGTGAAACGGGGGAGCCCGCGGCGGGCGGGCCACGTACCCTTTTCTGTTGTGCCGAACGCCAATGAAGACAACCCCAGTGCCCTGAGTCAGGTGCAGCGCCGCGCGGTCAGTGAACTGCTGCGGGTCGCTCCTGTCGCCGACGAGCTCGGCCGCCGGTTCCAGGAGGCGGGCTTCCGCCTCGCCCTGGTCGGCGGGTCCGTCCGCGACGCGCTGCTGGGGCGTCTCGGCAACGACCTCGACTTCACGACCGATGCGCGTCCCCAGGACGTCCTGAAGATCATGCGCCCCTGGGCCGACTCGCTCTGGGACGTCGGCATCGCCTTCGGCACCGTCGGGGCGCAGCGCGACGGGTTCCAGATCGAGGTGACCACGTACCGCTCCGAGGCGTACGACCGCACCTCGCGCAAGCCCGAGGTCTCCTACGGCGACTCGATCGAGGAAGACCTGGTACGCCGGGACTTCACCGTGAACGCCATGGCCCTCGCCCTCCCCGAGCAGCAGTTCGTCGACCCGCACGGCGGTCTGGAGGACCTGGCCGCCGGCGTGCTGCGGACGCCCGGCACGCCCGAGGACTCCTTCTCGGACGACCCGCTGCGCATGCTGCGCGCCGCCCGGTTCGCCGCCCAGCTGGACTTCGAGGTCGCCCCCGAGGTCGTGTCGGCGATGAAGGCGATGTCCGACCGGATCGAGATCGTCTCGGCCGAGCGCGTGCAGGGCGAGCTGAACAAGCTGCTGCTGTCCGAGCACCCCCGCAAGGGCCTGGGGCTGCTCGTGGACACCGGTCTCGCCGACCAGGTGCTGCCGGAGCTGCCGGCCCTGAGGCTGGAGCGTGACGAGCACCACCGCCACAAGGACGTCTACGACCACTCCCTGATCGTCCTGGAGCAGGCGATCGACCTGGAGGAGGACGGCCCGGACCTGGTGCTGCGGCTGGCCGCCCTGCTTCACGACATCGGCAAGCCTCGCACCCGCCGGTTCGAGAGCGACGGCCGCGTCTCCTTCCACCACCACGAGGTGGTCGGCGCGAAGATGACCAAGAAGCGCATGACGGCGCTGAAGTACTCCAACGACATGGTCAAGGACGTGTCCCGGCTGGTGGAGCTGCACCTGCGCTTCCACGGGTACGGCGACGGGGAGTGGACCGATTCCGCTGTGCGGCGCTACGTCCGCGACGCGGGCCCGCTGCTGGACCGGCTGCACAAGCTGACCCGGTCGGACTGCACCACGCGCAACAAGCGCAAGGCCACCGCGCTCTCCCGGACCTATGACGGCCTGGAGGAGAGGATCGCCCAGCTCCAGCAGCAGGAGGAGCTGGACGCGATCCGCCCCGACCTGAACGGGAACGAGATCCAGCAGATCCTGGAGGTCGGCCCGGGCCCGGTGGTGGGCAAGGCGTACGCCTTCCTGCTGGAGCTGCGGCTGGAGAACGGCCCGATGGACCGCGACGCGGCGGTCGCGGCCCTCAAGGAGTGGTGGGCGGGCCAGGCTCCGCAGTCCTGACGCGTGGTCCACGGCGTCGATGTTTCACGTGAAACATCGACGCCTGACCGGGCCGGTGCCTCACCGGGCCGGTGCCTCACCGGGCCGGTGCCTCACCGGGTCGGCGCTTCCCCGGGGGTGTCCCGCAGCGGGGGCCGGGGGAGGGCGTCGCCCCGCCGCAGGAAGACGGCGGTGGCCGCGTAGAGCAGGGCCACGCTGATGAGCAGGACGACGGACCGGCCGTCGGCGGGGAGCATCAGGGACGCCACCGCGGCCGCTCCGACGAAGGCGATGTTGAAGAGCACGTCGTAGACGGAGAAGACCCGGCCCCGGTAATCGTCGTCCACCCGGGACTGCAGGACCGTGTCGGTGGAGATCTTGGCGCCCTGGGTGGCGAGGCCGAGGACGAAGGCGGCGACGAGCATGGGCCCGGGCGCGAAGAAGAGCCCGAGCGCGGGCACGAGCACGGCCGAGGCCGCCGAGCAGGCGACGATCCAGCCCAGCGGTCCGAGCCGGTTCACCAGCCACGGGGTGACGACGGCGGCGGCGAAGAACCCGGCACCGGACACCCCGACGGCGATCCCCAGCAGCGCCAGTCCGTCGGACTCGTTGTCCGACCAGGAGTAGCGGCACAGCATCAGCAGCATCACGGTCAGGGCGCCGTAGCAGAACCGCATCAGGGTCATCGAGGTCAGCGCCCTGGCGGCGTCCCGGCGGCCGCCCAGGTGCCTGAGACCCTCCGCCATGCCCCGAACGGTGAGGGCGACCCCTTGGGCGAGCGAAGGGTGCTCGGGCCCTTCCCGGTGATCGGGCCCGAGGAGTCCGACGGCCAGCCGCAGCGCGACCAGGGCGGCGCAGAGGTAGAGCAGGGCGCCGAGCAGGACGACGAGGGCGTTCGACCCCGAAGCGAGCAGCCGGACGAGGAAGGCCAGCCCTCCGCCGGCGACCGCCGCGAGCGTCCCGGCGGTGGGCGACAGGGCGTTCGCGGTGACCAGCTGCTCGGTGCGGACGACGTGGGGCAGGGACGCGGCGAGCCCGGCCAGGACGAAGCGGTTGACGGCCGTTACGGACAGGGCCGAGGCATAGAAGAGCCAGTCGGGGACGTGGACGACGATCAGCAGGCCGGTCACGCCGGCGAGCAGCGCCCGCAGCAGGTTGCCGTAGAGGAAGACCTGGCGCCGGCGCCAGCGGTCCAGGAGCACCCCGGCGAAGGGCCCGATCGCCGAGTAGGGCAGCAGCAGTACTGCCATGGCGGAGGCGATGGCAGCGGGCGAGGTCTGCTTCTCGGGGGAGAAGACCACGTAGGTGGCGAGCGCGACCTGGTAGACGCCGTCGGCGGCCTGGGAGAGCAGCCGTACGGCGAGCAGGTTGCGGAAGTCCCTCAGGCGCAGGAGTACGCGCAGATCACCTACGACGGGCATGAGGGCAAGGGTCACACACACCGAGGGTCCCCGGACACATTGTCCGGGGACCCTCGGTGGAAGAACGGTCGAAGACCAGGTGTCCGGAGGACCCTTGGGGCGACTAGCGCTCGACCTCGCCCTTGATGAACTTCTCGACGTTCGCGTAGGCCTCGTCGTCGAAGTACTGGACCGGCGGGGACTTCATGAAGTAGCTGGAGGCCGAGAGGATCGGGCCACCGATGCCCCGGTCCTTGGCGATCTTCGCGGCGCGCAGGGCGTCGATGATGACACCGGCGGAGTTCGGGGAGTCCCACACCTCGAGCTTGTACTCGAGGTTCAGCGGGACGTCGCCGAAGGCGCGGCCTTCGAGGCGGACGTACGCCCACTTGCGGTCGTCGAGCCACGCGACGTAGTCGGACGGGCCGATGTGGACGTTCTTCTCGCCGAGCTCACGGTCGGGGATCTGCGAGGTGACGGCCTGCGTCTTGGAGATCTTCTTCGACTCGAGGCGGTCGCGCTCGAGCATGTTCTTGAAGTCCATGTTGCCGCCGACGTTGAGCTGCATGGTGCGCTCGAGACGGACGCCGCGGTCCTCGAACAGCTTCGCCATCACGCGGTGCGTGATGGTGGCGCCGACCTGGGACTTGATGTCGTCACCGACGATCGGGACACCGGCCTCGGTGAACTTGTCGGCCCACTCCTTGGTGCCGGCGATGAAGACCGGGAGGGCGTTGACGAACGCGACCTTGGCGTCGATGGCGCACTGGGCGTAGAACTTCGCGGCCTCTTCGGATCCGACCGGGAGGTAGCAGACCAGGACGTCGACCTGACGGTCCTTGAGGATCTGGACCACGTCGACCGGGGCCTCGGCGGACTCCTCGATCGTCTGGCGGTAGTACTTGCCCAGGCCGTCCAGGGTGTGGCCGCGCTGGACGGTCACGCCCGAGGCCGGGACGTCGCAGATCTTGATGGTGTTGTTCTCGCTGGCGCCGATGGCGTCCGAGAGGTCGAGGCCGACCTTCTTCGCGTCGACGTCGAAAGCGGCGACGAACTCGACGTCACCCACGTGGTAGTCGCCGAACTGGACGTGCATCAGCCCGGGGACCTTGGACGCCGGGTCGGCGTCCTTGTAGTACTCGACGCCCTGCACCAGCGAGGCGGCGCAGTTGCCCACGCCGACGATGGCTACGCGAACCGAACCCATTCCGGTTGCTCCCTGTTTGTTCTCGGAACGAGGCCTGCGAGTTACAGGCCTCACTTTGCAGTTTCGTCGGGCGGTCCGGGTCGTCTCCGATCCCGTCCCGCCCGCTCGCTCTCGATGAGCTCGTTGAGCCAGCGCACTTCACGCTCGACGGATTCCATTCCGTGCCGCTGCAACTCGAGCGTGTAGTCGTCCAGGCGCTCCCGTGTACGGGCGAGCGAGGCGCGCATCTTCTCCAGGCGCTCCTCCAGCCGGCTCCGGCGGCCCTCCAGCACCCGCATCCGCACGTCCCGTTCGGTCTGGCCGAAGAAGGCGAAGCGGGCGGCGAAGGACTCGTCCTCCCAGGTGTCGGGACCGGTGTGGGAGAGGAGCTCTTCGAAGTGCTCCTTACCTGCTGCCGTCAACCGGTAGACGATCTTGGCGCGGCGCCCTGCGAGTGAAGCGGCGAGAGCGTCCTCCGGGGCGTTCCCCGGTTCTTCGATCAACCAGCCGTTTGCGACCAGAGTCTTGAGGCAGGGGTAGAGAGTCCCGTAGCTGAACGCCCTGAACACCCCCAGTGACGTGTTGAGCCGCTTGCGCAGCTCGTAACCGTGCATGGGGGATTCGCGAAGCAGGCCGAGGACGGCGAATTCGAGGATGCCGGAGCGTCTGCTCATCCGCCTGCCCCCTCTCTGCCTCGGAGTTTATGTCGAGCTGATGTATCGGCCCGATACATCCAGACGATAGAACGGGCCGCTTCCGGCGACAAGCGGTGACGTGGTGACCGGCGTCACATCACTGATTCGTACGACGCAAGTTGCCTGATTTGGGGTGAACTTCGGCAGTGGTTGGGTTTTGGCCGTGCGTAGGCTGTGCGGCAGGACCACCGGGGGGAACCGGAATCACCTGCCGCTTCCAGGCCACTCGCCTGCCCGAGGAGTAGTCGTTCGATGAGCGAGCACCGCCGTAAACCGCCGCAGCCCCAGGGCGGCGGCCGCGCCGCGTCCCGCAGGGCCGCACCCCAGCGCCCCGGCCGGGGCGCCGGACCCGGTCGTGACGTTCCCGCCGCACCGCCCGGCGGCCCGTACGTGGAGCACGGCGCCCCGAGCGGCCGCGCCGATGCCCGCAGGGCCGCCCAGCGGAGCGCCGCGGGCCGAGGACGCCCAGGTGGGAGGGGGGGCCGGGGCGAGCAGGGACGCAGCCGGTTCATCGACTACCCGCGTGCGGACAAGGCCGGCTGGAAGCGCTTCGTACCGTCCTGGAAGCTGGTCGGCGGCACCTTCCTGGGCTTCTTCGCGGTGATCTTCGCCGGCGCGGGCATCGGTATCGCCAGCGTCGGCACCCCGGACGTGAACAAGGCCGCCAAGGCGCAGAACAACGTCTTCCAGTGGGCCGACGGCACGCAGATGGTCGCCACCGGCGGTACCACGAACCGCCAGATCGTCCCGATCGACCAGATTCCCCTGTCCATGCGGAATGCGGTGATCGCGGCGGAGAACGAATCGTTCGAGACGGACAAAGGCGTCGATCCGATGGGTATCGCGCGGGCCGTCGTGAACATGGCCACGGGCGGTTCCACCCAGGGCGGCTCGACCATCACCCAGCAGTACGTCAAGAACACCTATCTCGATTCCGAGCAGACCCTCAAGCGCAAGGTCACCGAGCTCTTCATCGCGATCAAACTGGGTGTCGGCGAGGAGAAGGACGTCGTCCTCGCCGGCTACCTGAACACCGCCTACTACGGCCGGGACGCCTACGGCATCCAGGCCGCCGCCCGCGCCTACTTCGGCAAGGACGCCAAGGAGCTCAACCCGTCCGAGAGCGCCTTCCTCGCCGCCATGCTCAAGGGCCCCAACCTCTACAACCCGGACGGCGGCATCGGCGCCGCCGCCACCCCGGAGGCCAACGAGAAGCGCGCCAGGCTCCGCTGGGCGTGGGTGCTCGACCGCGAGGTCGCGGTGGGGCGCATGACGCAGGCCGAGCGGGACAAGTACAGGGAGTTCCCCGCCCGGGTGGACTCCGAGCAGGCCCGCGGTATGTCCGGCCAGACCGGCTACCTCGTCGAGGTGGCCAAGCAGTACGTCATGAAGACCACCGGCATCACCGCCGAGAAGATGGCGCTCGGCGGCTACACGATCACCACCACCTTCGAGAAGCCCCGGGTGGACGCCCTGGTCAAGGCGGTGGAGGACACCCGCAACGACTTCCTCGACGAGAAGAAGCGGCCCCAGTACGACACCCACGTGCAGTTCGGCGCCGCCTCCGTGGACGTGAAGACCGGGGCGATCGTGGCTCTATACGGCGGCCCGGGCTGGGACCACAAGTACTTCGCCAACAACGCCAACACCTCCGGCGTCCCCGTCGGCTCGACCTGGAAGCCGTACGTCCTCGCGGCCGCCATGCAGTACGGCACCCAGAACTCCAAGGGCTCGGGCATCTCGGTCGACAGCAAGTACAACGCCAACGACCTCACGGTGATCAACAACCGTGAGGGCAAGCCGCTGCTCGCCAACGACGGGACCCCGTTCCGGCAGAAGAACGAGAGCGAGTACCCCTACGGCTACGTGACCCTCAACGAGGCGATGGAGAAGTCCATCAACGTCCCGTTCGCCCAGCTCGTCTTCGACGTCGGCCACAGCAAGGTCCGCGAGGTCGCGAAGGCGACCGGGATCCTGGACGAGTCGATGGACAGGAACAACAACGCCTCCTTCGCCCTCGGCACCTCGACGCCCAGCGCCATCCGCATGGCCGACTCCTACGCCACCTTCGCCGCCTCCGGCACCCACCGCGAGCCCTTCTCGGTGAAGAAGGTCGTCAAGGACGGCAAGTCCGTGCCCGGGTTCGAGCCGCCCAAGGAGTCCCGGGCGATGGACGACTCCATCGCGGACAACGTCACCAAGGTGCTCCGCAACGTCGTCGAGAACGGCACCGGCACCAAGGCGAAGAAGCTGGGCCGCCCCGCGGCCGGCAAGACGGGCACCACCGACCAGAACAAGTCGGCCTGGTTCGTCGGCTACACCCCGGAGCTGTCCACCTCGGTCGCCCTCTTCCGCAACGACCCGACCTCCAAGAACAAGGAGCTCATGTCGATGAACCACGTGGGCGGGGTCGACTCCATCCACGGTGGTGACATTCCGGCGGTCATCTGGACCGAGTACATGCGCGAGGCGCTCAAGGGCGTGCCGGTGAAGGACTTCCCCGAGGCCGACGACATCGGCGTCATCGCGGACGCCGCCGGCGCCCCGCAGCCCACCCCGTCGGCCGTGCCCTCGCCCAGCACCTCGGTGTCGCCCTCGCCCAGCACCTCGCCCTCGGTGTCCCCGTCGCCGTCCGGCAACGGCAAGCCGACCTGCAAGCCCAGGCCCTGGAACCTGAACTGCGACCCGACGGTCACCGGCGGTACGAACAGCGGACCCGGCGGCGACAGCGGCTCCCTGGACGGCGGCACCACCACGATGCCCTCCCCGACCACCGCTCGCCCCGGCCGCCCGGGCGGATCGACCAACTGGGGCAGCATCATGGGCGCCTCGGGCTGATCCCGTCCCCGCCGTACCCGGAGGGCCGTCGCACACCGTGCGGCGGCCCTCCCCCGTGTACGCCCCGGTACGGCAGGATGGGCGCCATGACCAAGGTGCACGAGGACCGGCCCGTACCACCCACCCGGCAGGACGAGGTCGCGGCAGCCGGCAGCGAGCTCATGGGCGGACCGGTCGGCCGTCACGCCCGGCTCGGCGGCCACTGGCTGAGCCCGGTCCGCGTCGTGGTCCTCGTGGCCCTCGGCATGTTCGCGCTGGGCATGGTGCAGAAACTGCCCTGCTACGACTGGGCCTGGTTCCGGGGGGCGGGCTCGCAGTACACGCACGCCTGCTACTCCGACATCCCGCACCTGTACTCCGCCCGCGGCTTCGCCGAAGGCCTCGTGCCCTACCTGGACAAGTTCCCCGACGCCGTCACCGACCCGAAGTACGGCGGCATGCAGTACCTCGAGTACCCGGTGCTCACCGGTGCCTTCATGCAGGTCGCCTCCTGGATGACGCCCGGCACCGGCTCCATCCAGCACCGCGAGCAGATGTACTGGATGGTCAACGCGGGCATGCTGATGGTCTGCGCCGCGGTGATCGCCGTCTGCGTCGCCCGTACCCACCGCCACCGGCCCTGGGACGCCCTGTTCCTCGCCCTGGCACCGGCCTTCGCGCTCAACGCCACCATCAACTGGGACCTGCCGGCGGTGGCCCTCACCGCGGTCGCGATGCTGATGTGGTCGCGCAGCCGGCCGCTGCTCGCCGGTGTCTTCATCGGCCTGGCGACGGCGGCCAAGCTCTATCCCGTCCTGCTGCTCGGGGGGCTGTTCGTGCTCTGCTGGCGGGCCGGGAAATGGCGGGCGTTCGGTGCCGCCGTCCTCGGCGCCGCCGGCTCCTGGCTCCTGGTCAACGCCCCGGTCATGTACGTCGCCTGGGACGGCTGGAAGCGCTTCTACGAGTTCAGCCAGGAACGGCCCATCGACTTCGGCTCCGTCTGGCTGCTGATCTCCCAGCGCACCGGCAACCCCCTCGAAGGGGCCAACACGTATGCGACCGGGCTGACCCTCCTGATGTGCCTCGCCATCGGGCTGCTCGCCCTCACGGCCCCCAGGCGCCCGCGCTTCGCCCAGCTGGCCTTCCTGGTCGTCGCCGCGTTCATCCTGGCCAACAAGGTGTACTCGCCGCAGTACGTGCTGTGGCTCATCCCCCTCGCCGCGCTGGCCCGGCCCCGCTGGCGGGACTTCCTGATCTGGCAGGCGGGAGAGGTCGCGTACTACCTCGGGATCTGGTTTTACCTCGCCTACACGAGCAGCGGCGACAAGCACCAGGGCCTGCCCGTGGAGGGCTACCAGCTCGCGATCGCCGCCCACCTGCTGGCCACGCTGTACCTGTGCGCGGTCGTCGTACGGGACGTCCTGATGCCCGAGCGCGACGTCGTACGCCGCGACGGGTCGGACGATCCCTCCGGCGGTGTGCTGGACGGTGCCGAGGACGTGTTCACGCTGTCGGAAAGGGCGAAGGCGCCGCGGTACGCGGCGCCTTCGGAGGGACAGCGGGTCGCCTGGGGCGTGAACCCCGGGGACTGACCGGGCCGGCGGGCCCGGCCGGGCCGGATCAGGCGTCGAGCACCCGGTCGAACTGCGTCGTGGTGTGGCGCAGGTGGGCGACCAGTTCGTCGCCGACCTTCGGCTCGGTCGCGTCCGAGGGCACGAACAGGATCGACACCTGCATGTGCGGCGGCTCCGCGAACCAGCGCTGCTTGCCGGCCCAGACGAAGGGCGACAGGTTCCGGTTGACGGTGGCCAGGCCGGCCCGGGCGACGCCCTTGGCGCGCGGCATCACCCCGTGCAGGGCCTTCGGGGCCTCCAGGCCCACACCGTGCGAAGTGCCGCCCGCGACCACGACCAGCCAGCCGTCGGACGCCGCCTTCTGCTGGCGGTAGCCGAAGCGGTCGCCCTTGGCGACGCGCGTGACGTCCAGGACCGAGCCCCGGTACTGGGTCGCGTCGTGGTCGCCCAGCCACAGCCGGGTGCCGATGCGGGCCCGGAACCGGGTCTGCGGGAACTGCTGCTGGAGCCGCGCGAGCTCCTCGGCCCGCAGGTGGCTGACGAACATGGTGTGCAGCGGCAGCCGGGCCGCGCGCAGCCGGTCCATCCAGCCGATGACCTCCTCGACGGCGTCCGAGCCGTCGGGGCGGTCCAGCGGCAGGTGCAGGGCGAAGCCCTCCAGCCGGACGTCCTCGATCGCCGACTGGAGCAGGCCGAGGTCCTGCTCGGAGATGCCGTGGCGGCGCATCGAGCTCATGCACTCGATGACCACACGGGCCCCGACCAGGCCGCGGACCCCGTCCACGGAGGACACCGAACGGATCACCCGGTCGGGCAGCGGAACCGGGTCCTCACCCCGCCGGAAGGGAGTGAGGACGAGCAGGTCGCCACCGAAGTGGTCCTTGATGCTCGCGGCCTCGTACGTCGTCCCGACGGCCAGGATGTCGGCGCCCATCCGGGTCGCCTCCTCGCACAGCCGCTCGTGGCCGAAGCCGTAGCCGTTGCCCTTGCAGACCGGGATCAGACCGGGGAACTGATCCGTGATCTGCTTCTGGTGCGCACGCCAGCGCGCGGTGTCGACGTAGAGCGTGAGCGCCATGCCGGTCCGGAACCTCTCTCGAAAAACAGCTGGGTCAGCGGCGCGACATGTAGATGTCGAGCGCCTTGTGCAGCACCTTGTTGAGCGGGAAGTCCCACTCGCCGACGTACTCGACGGCCTCGCCGCCCGTACCGACCTTGAACTGGATCAGGCCGAACAGGTGGTCGTTCTCGTCCAGCGTGTCAGAGATGCCGCGCAGGTCGTAGACGCTGGCGCCGAGCGCGTACGAATCGCGCAGCATGCGCCACTGCATCGCGTTCGACGGACGGACCTCGCGCTTGTGGTTCGCGGAGGCGCCGTACGAGTACCAGACGTGCTGGCCGACCGTGATCATCGTCGCGGCGGCCAGCGGCTCGCCCTCGTGCGCGGCGATGTACAGGCGCATGCGGTTGGGGTCCTCGGAGTTGAGGGCCGTCCACTGGCGCTGGAAGTAGCTGAGCGGGCGCGGGCGGAACTTGTCGCGCTCGGCCGTGATCTCGTACAGGTACTGCCAGGTCGGCAGGTCGTCGTAGCCGCCCTGGAAGACCTCGACGCCGGCCTTCTCGGCCTTCTTGATGTTGCGGCGCCACAGCTGGTTGAAGCCCTTGAGGACGTCGTCCAGCGAGCGGTTGGCCAGGGGGACCTGGAACACGTAGCGGGGCTGGACGTCGCCGAAGCCGGCGCCGCCGTCCTCGCCCTGCTGCCAGCCCATGCGGCGCAGCTTGTCGGAGACCTCGAAGGCGCGGGGCTCGATGTGCGTGGCCTCGACGTCGCGCAGGCGCTTGACCTCGGGATCCTGGATGCCGGCCTTGATCGCGGCCGAGTTCCAGCGGCGGATGACGACGGGCGGGCCCATCTTCACGGTGAAGGCGCCCTGCTGCTTGAGGTGGGCCAGCATCGGCTGGAGCCACTCGTCCAGGTTCGGGGCGTACCAGTTGATGACCGGGCCCTCGGGGAGGTACGCGAGGTACCGCTTCACCTTGGGCAGCTGGCGGTACAACACGAGTGCGACGCCGACGAGTTCGCCGTTCTTGTCGAACCAGCCGAGGTTCTCCGACCGCCACTCGTTCTTGACGTCGGCCCATGCCGGGACCTGGCAGTGGCTAGCCGAGGGCAGGCTCTGGAGATACGCCAGATGCTGCTCTCGGCTGATGGTGCTCAGGGACAGGCTCATGCGGGGTGTCTCCTCCGGCGGCTTCGCTGCTATGGCGCGAAGCCTACTGCGACGGGGGCGCCACCCATCTGGGGGACGGGCCGGTGCCCGGGCCGGAGGGAGGCCGGCGCCCCGTCGCGGAGGTCCCCCGGTCAGCCCAGCCAGCCGCCGAAGAGGCCGCCGTGCGCCATTCCGAGCATGAAGCCGAAGGCAGACGCGCCAAGGCCGATGATCAGCGCGAAGCGCTCGCGGGTGGTGGCGGAGATGAACTGCCCGTACAGCCCGGTCCCGATTCCGATCAGCCCGGCCCAGGAGGTGAGCAGGTGCAGATTGTGGAAGAACGCAGTGACGAACGCCACGGCGCCGAGGACCAGGGTGGCCACCATCAGGGCGTCCTGGAGCGGATGGGACTTGCCGTCGGTGGAGAAGAGCGAGATCGGCGGGGGCGAGGTCTGGCGATGCATTGCCTGTGCCATCGGAAGGCACCTCCTGGCTGACGCAGAGCGGTGCGCGGGGCCGCCTCAGGCCTGGGCGGGAGGCATGGCACCGAGCACACCCGATGGATACAGATTGTGGCCTCCTCCTGCCGGATTTCAACCGGAAGGAAGCGAGCAGGTACTCTGTACGGTCTGCGCGGTGTCTGCTCTCGGACGCCGTGCGGCACGCATCACGACCCTCCTGCCACGGAACGACCGTGGCCGCTGAGTCCAAAGGAGGTGGGTTCCACATGCGTCACTACGAAGTGATGGTCATCCTCGACCCCGATCTCGAGGAGCGCGCTGTCTCCCCGCTGATCGAGAACTTCCTCTCCGTCGTCCGTGAGGGCAACGGAAAGGTCGAGAAGGTCGACACCTGGGGCCGTCGTCGTCTCGCTTACGAGATCAAGAAGAAGCCCGAGGGCATCTACTCGGTCATCGACCTGCAGGCCGAGCCTGCGGTCGTCAAGGAGCTCGACCGCCAGATGAACCTGAACGAGTCGGTTCTCCGGACCAAGGTCCTTCGCCCCGAGACCCACTGAACTCCGGTTCAGCGGTAATCGGGATCGAGTAGCACAGCAGCCCAGCAGCAACCCCGCCGAGAGGTTCATCCATGGCAGGCGAGACCGTCATCACGGTCGTCGGCAATCTCGTCGACGACCCCGAGCTGCGCTTCACCCCCTCGGGTGCGGCGGTCGCGAAGTTCCGTGTCGCGTCCACCCCCCGCACCTTCGACCGTCAGACCAATGAGTGGAAGGACGGCGAGAGCCTGTTCCTGACCTGCTCGGTGTGGCGGCAGGCGGCTGAGAACGTCGCCGAGTCCCTTCAGCGGGGCATGCGCGTCATCGTGCAGGGCCGGCTGCGGCAGCGGTCCTACGAGGACCGTGAGGGTGTCAAGCGCACGGTCTACGAGCTGGACGTCGAGGAAGTCGGTCCCAGCCTGAAGAACGCCACGGCCAAGGTCTCCAAGACCACGGGTCGCGGCGGTCAGGGTGGGTACGGCGGCGGCGGTCAGCAGCAGCAGGGTGGCGGCGGCTGGGGCGGAGCCCCCGGCAACGGACCCCAGGGCGGCGGAGGTGCCTCCGAAGACCCGTGGGCGTCCAGCGCGCCGGCCGGCGGCCAGCAGGGCGGCGGCGGGGGCGGCTGGGGCGGAAGCTCCGGCGGCTCCGGCGGTGGCTACTCGGACGAGCCGCCCTTCTAGGGCAGCTCCATCCAAACTTCTTGATCACACAGGAGAGACACAATGGCGAAGCCGCCTGTGCGCAAGCCTAAGAAGAAGGTCTGCGCGTTCTGCAAGGACAAGACCGCGTACGTGGACTACAAGGACACGAACATGCTGCGGAAGTTCATTTCCGACCGCGGCAAGATCCGTGCCCGCCGCGTTACCGGCAACTGCACGCAGCACCAGCGTGACGTCGCCACGGCCGTGAAGAACAGCCGTGAGATGGCGCTGCTGCCCTACACGTCCACCGCGCGATAAGGAAAGGGTGACCGACTAATGAAGATCATCCTGACCCACGAGGTCTCTGGCCTCGGCACCGCCGGCGATGTCGTCGACGTCAAGGACGGTTACGCTCGCAACTACCTGGTCCCGCGTGGTTTCGCGATCCGCTGGACCAAGGGTGGCGAGAAGGACGTGGCGCAGATCCGCCGCGCCCGCAAGATCCACGAGATCGCGACCATCGAGCAGGCCAACGAGGTCAAGGCCCAGCTCGAGGGCGTGAAGGTCCGTCTGGCCACCCGCGCGGGTGACGCCGGTCGCCTCTTCGGTTCCGTCACCCCGGCCGACATCGCTTCCGCGGTCGAGGCGTCCGGTGGCCCGAAGGTCGACAAGCGTCGCGTGGAGCTGGGCTCCCCGATCAAGACCCTCGGTTCGTACCAGGTCTCCGTGCGTCTGCACGCCGAGGTCGTCGCGAACGTGGGCGTCGAGGTCGTCGCCGCCTAAGGGCAGCGCATGAAGGGCCGCACCCTCCGGGGTGCGGCCCTTCGTCGTTCCCGGGGGATGTTTCACGTGAAACAGCGGGGGCGTTTCACGTGAAACATCCCCGGAAGCCGGGGGCGCCCATCATCAGCGGGGTCAGCGGGTGGCTCCCGCGACCAGCCAGCGGCCTGAGCGGGCGCGGAGCTGGAGGGTGACCATCCGGACCAGCATCATCAGCGTCATCGCCCACCAGAGCGTGGTCAGGCCACCGCCGAGGGCCGGGACCAGGAGTGCGGCCGGTGCGAAGACGGCGAGGGTCAGGAGCATCGCCCACGCCAGGTAGCGTCCGTCTCCCGCACCCATGAGCACCCCGTCCAGGACGAAGACCACCCCGCACACGGGCTGGCTCAGCGCCACGACGAGCAGGGCCGGGAGCAGGGCGTCCTCGACGACGGGGTCGCTGGTGAAGAGCGGGATGAAGACGGGGCGGGCCAGGACGACCAGCAGGCCCAGGACGACGCCCGAGACCACGCCCCACATCAGCATCCGCCGGCAGACGGCCTTGGCCCCCTCCGTGTCCCCGGCACCCAGGTAGCGGCCGATGATGGCCTGACCGGCGATGGCGATCGCGTCCAGGGCGAAGGCGAGCAGGCTCCACAGGGACAGCAGGATCTGGTGGGCGGCGATGTCGGCGTCCCCCAGGCGGGCCGCCACGGCGGTCGCGATCATCAGGATGGCGCGCAGGGACAGGGTGCGGACCAGCAGCGGCGCACCGGCCTGGGCGCAGGCACGGATGCCGGCCGCGTCGGGCCTCAGTGAGGCGCCGTGGCGCCGGGCGCCCCGCACGACCACGAAGAGGTACGCGCCGGCCATGGCGCACTGGGCGATGACCGTGCCCCAGGCCGATCCCGCGATGCCGAGGCCGGCGCCGTAGACCAGGGCCACGTTGAGGGCGCCGTTGAGGGCGAAGCCCCCGATGGCCACGTAGAGGGGCGTGCGGGTGTCCTGGAGGCCGCGAATGACGCCGGTGGCGGCCAGGACCACGAGCATGGCCGGGATGCCCAGCGCGGAGATCCGCAGATAGGTTTCCGCGTACGGGGCGACGGTGTCCGAGGCTCCGAAGAGGGAGACCAGCCCGGGCGCGGTGAACACGACCGCCACGAGGACCGCGGTGCCGAGCAGGAGGGCGAGCCAGATGCCGTCCATGCCCTGCCGGATCGCTGCCTGGAGGTCGCCCGCGCCGACGCGGCGGGCCACGGCCGCGGTGGTGGCGTAGGCGAGGAAGACGAAGACGCTCACGGCGGTGGTGAGCAGGGCCGCCGCGACGCCGAGGCCGGCCAGCTGGGGGGTGCCGAGGTGTCCGACGATGGCGCTGTCGGCCAGCACGAAGAGGGGCTCGGCCACGAGGGCGCCGAAGGCGGGCACGGCGAGCGCGAGGATCTCGCGATCGTGCCGTCTCGGGGTCGCCTTCGCGAGGGTGGGGGCCTGTGTCATGTGCCCAATCTAATCTTCCACAGGTAATGGATACAAGGGCCTTTGGATCCTTACCAAGCCGCTGACTTGGGCGTTCTTTCCGGCCCGTTGGAGGCGATCTTGAGACAGTGGCCAAGAATTTTCTCCCCCATCGTCGATGGAAGAGGAAACCGCAGGTCAGACGTAGTGCCGGGGTGGGGTTGGTGATTTTGTCCACAGCGTCGTCCCCCGGTCTGTGCACAGCTTCGGGCGACTTACCCACAGCATTGGCTCCGTCGTCCACATCTCATCCACACAGCCTGTGGATAACAAGATTGGCTGACGTCGCTCGCGGCCCTACCGTTGGGCGTTGCCCGACGCGCCCAGAGCCGTTTCGGGTGTCCCAAATGTCAGAGCCGTGTCGTAGAAAGAGTGACACGGCGAGGTCCGCGTTGCGGACGGGAGGAGGCGGCCCGGTGAGCATGCCCGAGCCCATGGACGACCCCTGGGCCGACAGTGGTCCCAGTGACCGTCTGCCCGCCCGTCCGCGCAGGGGCGGCGAAGGCCGCGGCCGTGGTGGTGACGAGCAGGACCGGGGCCGCGAAGGCGGGTCCTGGGACGGTGGGGGCGGCGGCTTCGAGCGCGTCCCGCCGCAGGACCTGGATGCCGAGCAGTCGGTGCTCGGCGGCATGCTGCTGTCCAAGGACGCGATCGCCGACGTGGTCGAGGTCCTCAAGGGCCACGACTTCTACCGCCCCTCGCACGAGACGATCTACCAGGCCATCCTCGACCTCTACGCGAAGGGCGAGCCCGCCGACCCGATCACGGTCGGCGCCGAGCTGACCCGCCGCGGTGAGATCGCCAAGGTCGGCGGTGCCTCGTACCTGCACACCCTGGTGCAGTCGGTCCCCACCGCGGCGAACGCCGAGTACTACGCGGAGATCGTCCACGAGCGTGCCGTCCTGCGCCGGCTCGTCGCGGCCGGTACGAAGATCACGCAGATGGGCTACGCGGCGGACGGCGACGTCGACGAGATCGTCAACAGCGCCCAGGCCGAGATCTACGCCGTCACCGAGCAGCGGACCTCCGAGGACTACCTCCCCCTGGGCGACATCATGGAGGGCGCGCTCGACGAGATCGAGGCGATCGGCTCCCGCTCCGGCCAGATGTCCGGCGTTCCGACCGGCTTCACCGACCTCGACTCCCTGACCAACGGCCTGCACCCCGGCCAGATGATCGTCATCGCCGCCCGTCCCGCCATGGGCAAGTCGACGCTCGCACTGGACTTCGCCCGCGCCTGCTCCATCAAGAGCAACCTGCCGAGCGTCATCTTCTCCCTCGAAATGGGCCGCAACGAGATCGCGATGCGCCTGCTCTCGGCCGAGGCCCGGGTCGCGCTGCACCACATGCGCTCCGGAACCATGACCGACGACGACTGGACCCGGCTCGCCCGCCGCATGCCCGACGTCTCGGCCGCCCCGCTGTACATCGACGACTCCCCCAACCTGTCGATGATGGAGATCCGGGCCAAGTGCCGCCGGCTCAAGCAGCGCAACGACCTCTCGCTCGTCGTCATCGACTACCTGCAGCTGATGCAGTCGGGTGGCTCGCGCCGTCCCGAGAGCCGCCAGCAGGAGGTCTCGGACATGTCCCGAAACCTCAAGCTGCTGGCCAAGGAGCTCGAGGTGCCGGTGATCGCCCTCTCGCAGCTGAACCGTGGTCCGGAGCAGCGCACCGACAAGAAGCCGATGGTCTCCGACCTGCGTGAATCGGGCTCCATCGAGCAGGACGCCGACATGGTGATCCTGCTGCACCGCGAGGACGCGTACGAGAAGGAGTCGCCCCGCGCGGGCGAGGCGGACCTGATCGTGGCCAAGCACCGAAACGGCCCGACGGCCACCATCACCGTGGCCTTCCAGGGCCACTATTCGCGGTTCGTGGACATGGCCAACACGTAGCATCCGATTTGTAGGTTCTCAAATCCCGTGTCATTTTGCTCAGTCGCAATGTCATCTGATTGGCCGAACTGGCATGGGATTGAGAATCGCTGGCCACAGATCCGTCAGAAGCACCCGCACATCTCCAGTCAGTGGAGCCGCGACTGGCTCCCCAAGCAGGTGAGGCCGCCGAGTAGGCGGGACAGAGTGCGGTCAGTGGATTGCTGCTTTCTATGCTGGTGCACACATTCACTCGTTGGGGGAGTCCGTTGCCAGCGGGATACCGCACCGCCAGCAGTCGTTCGCGTGGTCGTTCTGGCAGACGTAGCCGATGGCACCATCCACGCACCATTCGGCGGCCTCCTCGGAAAGCAGGTCGGGCCCGGCAAGGAGCAGCCGACGAAATTCCGTGGTGTCCGCAATGTCGGCCGGCCTGTTGGTGAACCACTCGTTGAACCAAGGCTTGTCCCGGTATATGCGCCAGTGCGCATTCTCCCGGTCGTAGACAGCCGTAAGGAACCGATCGACGATGCGCCCCCAACTCGGTGCCCCGAACCAGCCGTTGTCGGACGCACAGAAGGATTCGATCAAGGTTCGCAGGCCGAACTCCTTCTCGTGAAGGCAGTGCCTTCGCCCCCATGAGATCGCGACCTGCGCCATCTCGGCGAGTTCTTCTCGCGGATCAACCTCGTGCGCCGGGTCGTCAGGGTTGTGGCAGGCCAGCCCGAGCTCAAGTACGGACTGCCCTGTCGGTAGAACCCGGGACGGGCTGACGATCGCGAGACCGAGACCGATCCAGTCGACATGGTCGAACGACAGCATCGAACGCACGAGTCGGGTGGTTGCCGTGTTGATCCGCATCATTGTGCCGTCGTGGAGCGGACTCTTCCCGGCATGCCAATTCTCGACGGCTGTGTTGCGCCACACGGCGAGCGTGATGCGGGTGGCAGCGAGCCACAGCAGGGCGTCGTCGTCGAGGTGCCCGAACCGCTTGGCACACTCCTGGGCGCCGTAGGTGATCAACTCTTCCGGTTTCGGCCACCTGTGGCTGTCGGGCCCTCCAGGCCCGTCAGGCGCGTACTCGTAGTCGTCGGCGTACTCGTCGAGGATCGCACTCAACTCGGTTGCGCTGTAAGCCTCGCTGTACTCGGAGCTGTCCGGCTCCTCGACGGTGTACATGTCGTGGTCCCAGGAGACGTACACGTCGCCCCAGAGCACGACGGCGTCGCACTCGCTGGCGTTGTCCGTCACAACCGGCCTGATGGTGATCGGGGCAGTACGCCCGTCGGTTCGCTCGCCGTCCTTCTCGGCGGCCCATGCGGTGATGATCTCGAGCGGCTTCGGAAGGAGAGGGCCGACCTCGGCGATGCTGAAGGGTTCGTCGTCGTCATCGGTGTCGAACCGGCTGTTGACGAAAGCGACCGCCTCGGAGGGCGTGCTGACGATGGACTGGGTACCGCTCTCGTTGTCAACCACTCGCCACAACGGGCTGTTCTTCACGGTGCTCTCCGATCGCGGTGAGTGCACCCGGGGTGGGTGCGATGCGCCGGGTCGCTCGGCACTGACACCAACTTATGGGCTGATCAAGCTATCCGTAGTCCCGAAGGTGCTTGTCGGCGATGACGTTCGGTACGTTCGCGTGCAACCTGCCTCTCGCGACCGCACGGAGCCCATTCGTCCGGCCCACGTTGCTGCCAGCATTCGAGAGGCACGGGATCAAGGCTGGGATCCAACCCGGGTCGGTTCTCCTTTCCAGCTTGAGCGATCCGCAGGATTCATCGCCCAGTCATGAGGCAGAGCGGAGTAGGGCGGCGCATCCGGCCCGGCATCATGGCCTGGTGACCACATGGATGCGCTGCTACTGGGACGAGGAAGACACCTGGTTCTACTTCGAGGTAGACGCCGACGGCTGGGTGATCCGGCAAGTCGAACTCGAAGGGCCTGAGCTGATCCCGATTGCAGCTGCCTCCCTCGCCGAGTGGCAGGGGGCACGCGATGCAGGCCGCCTCGATGAGTACGACAGCAGGTTCGGGATCACAGCCGAGCTGCCCGTCCTGGAGTGGGAAGGCCACGAGCCCGAACAGCTCACCTTCGAGGAGTTCGAGGAAGTCTGGGTTCCTGCCCGTTGCCAGATTGCATCCCGGGCCGGCTGACCGCTCGGCCCCGCGGAGGCTTCTTGGCATCATCGCGGCATGACCCCGACCCTTCCCCGCACCGTCCGAGCCGTCGACACCGCTCAGCTCCTGGACCTGGCCCAGGAGGCCGCCATGCATGGCTTCAGCCAGCGCCTCCCGGTCGACTGGCTACGAGAGCACCTCGCCGCGGAGGCGACGCACTACCTGTTCCCAACACTCGTGCAGCGGCTCACGCACCGTCCCGAGGTGCCGTTGCAGTGGAGGTGCCAGCAGCTGCTGACCGCCAGTACCGGCGAACAGATCTGGGGTCTCCTCGACGTCCTTCCCGACACCTTCGACAAGATCCCGGAGACCTTGGACACGGAGTTCAAGAAGGACATCGTCAACCGCATCGAGCAAGCAGTGAAGGTGCGGGAGTGGATGGAACGGACGGCTGCCGATGCAAGTTCATGAGGTCCGGCGCAGCCGGCTGGACAGTCTGAGGAAATGACACCGATCTGAGACAGCCGCCTGCCGACACGTCGTGAGACTGGAGGGGAACCTCCAGGTCATAGCGTCGGCGCATGACACCGAAAGTGAGAACCTACAGATCATGGACGCGCTCTCTGAAGACCTGGAACTGCTCCCCGCGACCCGGCGTGCCCTGCGGCACCGGATCGCCGTCGCGCAGCGGGAGGGCCGGTCCCCCTCGCTGGTGGCGGCGGTCGTGCGTGGGGGCGAGGTGGTCTGGGAGGGCTCCCGGACCTCCGTGGAGGGCCACGGGCCGGACGGGAACGTGCAGTACCGGATCGGATCGATCACCAAGACCTTCACCGCCGTCCTCGTCATGCGGCTGCGGGACGAGGGTCTGCTGGACCTGTCGGACCCGCTGGGCAAGCACCTGCCCGGGAGCGGTGCGGACGAGGTGACGATCGCCCAGCTGCTGGCCCACACCTCGGGTCTCGCCGCCGAGACGCCCGGTGAGTGGTGGGAGCGTTCGTCGGCGGCACTGCGGCCCGAGCTCGCCGACGTCCTCGGCGAGGAGCCGTTCAAGCACGTGCCGGGTGCCCGGCACCACTACTCCAACCCCGGTTACACCCTGCTGGGTTCGCTCGTCGAGGCGCTCCGCGGCAAGCCCTGGGAAGAGGTGCTGCGCGCCGAGGTGCTGGAGCCGCTGGGGCTGAGCCGTACGAGCGGTCTGCCGCAGGCTCCGCACGCGGGCGGCTGGGCGGTGCACCCCTGGGCGGACGTGATGATGCCCGAGCCGTCCGAGGACCTGGGGCTGATGGCCGCCGCCGGCCAGCTGTGGTCCACCACCGGGGACCTGGCGAAGTTCGCCCGGCTGCTGATGCGGGGTGACGAGCGCGTGCTGAGCGCCGAGAGCGCCCGGGAGATGCGCACGTCGGCCGCGCCCCCGGAGCCCGGCATCGCCGACCTGGGGTACGGGTTCGGGATCCAGCTGGCGGACCAGGGCGGGCGCCGGCTCGCCGGGCACAGCGGTTCACTGCCCGGCTTCGTGGCGGGGCTCTGGTTCAGCGAGGCCGACGACGTCGCCGCGGTCGTCCTGGCGAACTGCACCTCGGGCCTGCCCGCATCGACGGTGGCCTGCGACCTCGTCGCGATCGTCGCGGAGGCGGAGCCGCGCATCCCCGAGCCGTGGCGTCCGTTCAAGGAGGACGACCAGGTGCCGCTGGAGCTGTGCGGCCCTTGGTACTGGGGTACTTCGGCCCAGGTGCTGCGGCTGAACCACGACGGGTCCCTGGAGCTCGGCCCGGTCGGTGCCACTGGCCGGTCGGCCCGGTTCCGAGCCGAACCGGACGGTACCTGGACCGGTCTGACGGGCTATTACGCGGGTGAGACGCTGCGGGCGGTACGGCGCGAGGACGGCTCGGTGAGCCACCTCGACCTCGGCTCGTTCGTCTTCACGCGCGAGCCGTACGACCCTGGCGCGCCCGTGCCCGGCGGGGTGGACCCGCAGGGCTGGCGCGGCATCGGCTGACGCCCCCGTCGGGGGCATCGGGCGGTCTCAGGCGGTGAGTTCGCGCTCCAGCGGGGTGCGGAACCGCGGCGTGACGCGGGCGTCACCCACCCAGTCGGCGAGCCGGGCCGCCTCGGCGGCGACCGCCTCCTCCGCGGCCCGGCCGGGGCTGCCCAGCAGCCGCCAGACGATCTCCCCGTCGGGGCGCTGGGCCCAGCCGCCGACGATCTCGCCGTTCCACCAGACGGTCGGACCGATGTTGCCCGCGTAGTCGAACAGGGCGGGGCGGTGGGCGGGGTCGAGGTGGAAACTCCGGTCGGCCCAGCCCATGGCGCTGGGGTCGAGGCCGGGCAGGAGCGCGGCCCAGGGTTCCGGGGCCGGCTCCGGCCCGGTGTCACCGGGACAGACGAAGGCCGTTCCGCCGTCCTCGAGGCGCACCTGATCGGGGCCCACGGCGGCGAGGGCCTTGCGCACGTCGGTGAGGGTCCAGCCGGTCCACCACTTCAGGTCGGCTTCGGTGGCCGGGCCGTAGGCGTGGAGCCAGCGCCGGGCGAGCTCGGCCCGTGCCTCGGCGGCGGGCACGGCGGGCCAGGGCTGCGTGTGCACCCAGCGGAACTGGCTGGAGGTCCACGATCCGCGCGGCCGGTCCCGCCGGATGCGGCCGTCGGCGGCCAGCAGGCGGATGACGCGGGTGGCGACCCCGGTCTCCGTCTCGTACTTCTTGCCCCGGCTGATGGTGATCTTCTGCCGCAGGGCCGGAACCGCCGCCGAGAGCTGGCTGCCGGTCGACGCGCCGCGGGCGTCGAGGGCGTCGAGCGAGGCGGCCTCGGCCTGCGCCAGCCACTCGGCGTCGAGGCCCTGACCGTCCTCCTCAAGGTGCTTGAGGAGGGTCCGGCGCTCCTTGGACGCGATGCCCCGGGCGGTGGACGAGTCCACGTACGGGGCGAGTCCGGTGGAGACGGCGAAGAGGGTGTTGCGCATGCTGAGCATGCGGACGACGCTGACGTCCTCGTACAGGGCCCGCTCGACCGCGGAGGGCCCGCCCTCGGTCAGCCGGGCGCGGACGGAGAGGAAAACCGTGGCGGCGTCGGTGGCGTGCAGGGCCACGACGGCGTCCGCCGCCTGGCCCGTGGTGGTGGCGCGGACAGAGGGCGCCAGCCGGTGCCTGCGGCCCAGCCGGTGACGGCGCTCGGCGGTGGTGACGAGGGGAAGCCCGGTGCTCATCCTCCCGATCGTAGGCCGGGCCGCCGACAACGGCCCGGCCTGCGCCGGACCGCTCAGAGCTGGAGCTTGAACCCCACGTGGGACGCGGTGAAGCCGAGCCGCTCGTAGAACCGGTGGGCGTCGGTGCGGGTGGCGTCCGAGGTGAGCTGCACGAGCTGGCAGCCCTCCTGCCGGGACCGCTCGACGGCCCACTCGATGAAGCGCGTCCCCAGTCCGCTCCCCCGCTCGTCGGCGTGGACCCGGACGCCTTCGATGACGGACCGGGTGGCACCCCTGCGGGACAGCCCGGGAATGATCGTGAGCTGGAGGGTGCCCACCACGCGCTCGCCGCGGACGGCGACGACGACGTGCTGGTGGGGATCTTCGGTCAGCCGCTTCAGCGCCGCGGTGTACGGGGCCAGGTCGTCCGGGGACTCCCGGGTGGCGCCGAGCGGGTCGTCCGCGAGCATGGCGACGATCTCGGGCAGATCCGCCTCGGTGGCCGGCCGGATGGTCAGCTCGGGGTTCTCGGTCATGGTGCGGTGTCCTCGTTTCAGCCGGCGGCGACGGTGAGGGGTGCCCAGCGGCGAGACCAGTCACCAGGGAGGCCCGGGATGTCCCGGGTCATGACGGCGTTGAACGCCACGGATGCCAGACCACGTTCCTTGAGCCACGCGAGGAGTGCCTCGTGGCGGACGTCGACATCGGTACGCAGGTCCCGTTCGGTGCTCGCGGCCAGCGCCGACACCAGGGCCTTGGCGGCGGCGGTGTCGCGGGCGATCAGCGGCCCGACGACATGGGTGTCCATGTTGGGCCAGATCGCGGCGTAGCCGATGAGGCCGCCGGAGTCGTCCTCCGCGACGAGCAGCCGGTCCGTGAAGGCCGGGAGCCGCGTGATGAGGTGGGTCCGGTCGGTCCCGAACACCTCCGTGTCCAGCAGCACGATCCGCTGGAGGTCCTCGGCGGTGGCAGGGCGGACCCGGAGACCGGCGGAGGAAGCGGCGGGGCCGTCCGGCTCGGGTCGGAAGGCGCCCCGGAGCATCTCGGCGCGCCCCGTGGTGTCGAAGCCGAGCTCCTCGTAGAGCGGGCGGCCGTAGGGAGTGGCGTGCAGGGTGAGCGGGACGCCGGCGAGGACGTCGTCGCACACGTACCTCATGAGGCGGCGGCCCAGGCCCTTGCGGGCGTAGCGATCGGCGACGAGGACCATCCCGATGGCGGCGAGGTCGGACTTCGCGCCGGTGCCCCCGTAGTGGGTGACGACACAGGCGGCGGCCAGTCCCCGGCCGTCGGGCGCGTCGATGCCGTAGCCGTGGCCGGCCGTCAGGAGCAGCCCCCACTTGTGGTCCTCGCGCGGCCAGCCGCGGTCCTCGGACAGGTCGGCACAGTGACGGAGGTCATCCGTGGTGAGTGCGCGGATCGGGAGGTCGGTGAGCAGTGGTGGTGTCACCGGCCCAGAGTGGATCATCGGCTCGTGGGGAGTCCAGGGAATTCGGGGATCCGGCCGACACGATGTTTCACGTGAAACATCCGCATGTTTCACGTGAAACACCCGCTTCCCCGGTGGAGCGGATAGCCTCGGCGGCTATGACTTCCCTGCACCTGTTCGACCTCGACGGAACCCTGATGTACGGCTCGGCAGCGCCCGTGGAGATCTCCCGGCAGCTCGGCATGGAAGCCGAGATCGCGGAGCTGGAGAGGGCTTTCAGCGCACGGGAGATCGACCCGCACGACTTCTCGGTCGCGGCCCGGGAGCTGTGGGCGGACCTGACGGCAGCGCAGGTCCGCACGGCCTTCGACGGGGCGCCCTGGCTGGCTGGGATCCGGGACGTCTGGGCGGAGATCCGGGAGCGCGGTGACTACTGCGCGGTGATCTCGCTGTCCCCGTCCTTCTTCGTGGAACTGCTGCTGGAGTGGGGTGCGCACGCGGCGCACGGCTCGGTCTTCCCGGAGGTGCCCTTCACCCGGCCCGTGGACGTGACGGGGATCCTCACGCCCGAGCGCAAGGTGGAGGTCGCGGACCGGCTCTGCGCGCGGTTCGGAGTGGGCCGGACCGACTGCGTCGCGTACGGGGACTCCATGACCGACGCGGTGCTCTTCGAGGCGGTGCCGCGCTCGGTAGCGGTGAACGCGCGCCCCCACCTGGCGGCGCGGGCCACGCACGTCTACGAGGGCCGCGACCTCCGTGAGGCATACCAGCTCGTGGGCGGGGCACGCCCGGGAGTCGCGGCATCTTAAGGGGAAAAGGGGGTTCGAAGGCCCGTTTCTTCCATTCCTCCGCAGGGCTCTCGGCCGGCTGGCACGCTGTGAAACCCGGAACCACGGATTCGAGGCCGTGGCGTGTGAGACCCGACCGAGATGCTCGAAGCGAGGCACCGCATGGACGCTCCGCCCACCAGATCGGCCAGACCGACGGGCCGGATACCCTCCGGGGGCGGTGCGACCGAGCCCTCCCCCGACGCCGTGCTCATCCGCCGGACCCTCGCGGAGATCGCACCCGTCGCCGACAAAGTGACCTCGTACTTCTACGCCCTGGTCTTCACGGGCCACCCCGAGGTCCGGGAGATGTTCCCCGCCGCCATGGACGTCCAGCGGGACCGGCTGCTGAAGGCCCTGCTGACCGCCGCCGAGCACATCGACGACCCGGCCGTGCTGACCCCGTACCTGCGCCGGCTCGGCGCCGGGCACCGCAAGTACGGCACCGTGTCCGGGCACTACCCGGTCGTGGGAGAGGCGCTGATCGGCGCGCTGGCCCGGTACGCGGAGCTCACCTGGGGTCCGGAGACCGAGGCGGCCTGGGTGCGCGCCTACACCGCCATCTCCCAGACGATGATCGACGCGGCGGCGGAGGACGAGGCCAGGGCGCCGGCCTGGTGGCAGGCCGAGGTGGTCTCGCACGATCTGCGTACCTCGGACATCGCCGTTCTGACGGTCCGCCCCGACCAGCCGTACCCGTTCCTCGCCGGCCAGTACACGAGCCTGGAGACCCCGTGGTGGCCGAGGGTCTGGCGGCACTACTCCTTCGCCTCGGCGCCGCGCGCGGACGGGCTGCTCTCCTTCCACGTCAAGGCCGTCCCGGCGGGCTGGGTCTCCAACGCCCTGGTGCGCCGCGCCCGGCCGGGCGACGTACTGCGGCTGGGCCCGCCGGCCGGTTCGATGGTGGTGGACCACAGCACGGACAACGGGATGCTGTGCCTGGGGGGCGGCACCGGCATCGCCCCCATCAAGGCGCTGATCGAGGACGTCGCCGAGCACGGGGAACGGCGTCCCATGGAGGTCTTCTTCGGGGCGCGCAGCGACCACGACCTCTACGACAAGGACACCCTGCTGGGGTTGCAGCGCTCCCACCCGTGGCTGTCGGTGCGCCCGGTGATCGGCGAGGGCCTGGCGGGCCAGCTCCCGCAGGCGGTGGGGGAACACGGGCCCTGGAGTTCGTACGACGCCTTCATCTCGGGGCCGCCGGCGATGATCCGCAGCGGTGTGGACGCGCTCAAGCGGATCGGGATCCCCGGGGAGCGCATCCGCTACGACGCCCTGGAGGAGCTGGCGGGCGTGGCCGGCTGACACCGGCTCGGGTCCGCCCGCCCTCCCCGGCGCCGTCAGCCCAGGTCGGGCGCGTGCATGGCGCGGACTCCCTCGATGTTGCCGTCGAGGTAGTGGCGCAGCGAGAGCGGCACAAGGTGGACGGCGGCGATGCCAACCCGGGTGAAGGGGACGCGGACGATCTCGTACTCGCCCTGGGGTTCGTCGACTTCGGGCCCATGCCGCAGGGCGGGGTCCATTGACGCGAGTCGGCAGACGAAGAAGTGCTGCACCTTCACCCCGGTCACTCCCCCGGAGGCGATGTGCTCGACGGTGTCGACGAAGCAGGGCACCACGTCGGTGACCTTGGCGCCGAGTTCCTCGTCGAGCTCTCTGTGGAGGGCTTCGACGACGGTGCTGTCGGAGGCTTCCACGCCACCGCCGGGCGTGAGCCAGTACGGATCGACGCCGGGCTTCGTGCGCTTGATGAGGATCAGGTCGTCACCGTCGAGCAGGATCGCTCGGGCGGTGCGTTTGACCACGGGACGTTCGGTCATGGGAGAAGAGTGGCCCATGCCCGCGGATCTGAAACGCGCCATCGTCCAAAACCCAAGGGGTTCACCAGTGCACGGCGGCGCGCAGCAGGCGGTCGTGGGCCCGGCCGAGGTGGGCGAGCGCCAGGCTGCCGGTCCGGACCACGAGGAACCAGGTGCGCAGCGGGGGCACGGCGGGCTCCATCAAGGAGACGATCTCACCTCGGTCCAGGGCGTCCTGGCACAGGTAGCGGGGCAGGACGGTGAGCCCGGCGCCGGCCCGGACGCACTCCAGGACGGCCCGCAGGTCGGGGGCCACGACGGTGGCGGCGGAGTCGGGCGCGGAGTCGAAGACGGCGGCCCAGTAGCGGGTGACGAGGGGGAGGCTCTCGTGGACCTCGACGACCGGGATCCCGTCGAGCGCGGCGGGGCCGGGGGCGCCCGCTCCGGCGGGGCCGGCCAGGGCGGCCCAGTAGGGCGCGGCGACCAGCACCTGCTCTTCGTCGCACAGGACGCTCGTGGTGAAGGGGCCGCCGCGCGGGCGGGCGGTGGTGACGACCAGGTCGTGCTGCCCGGCGGCGAGACCGGCGAGGTTCTCCCCGGCGTCCGGTGCCAGGGCGGTGCGCAGTGTCTGTCCCTGGCCGACCAGGGGCGCGAGGGCGGGCAGGACGCGATGGCAGAGGAACTCCGGTGGCCCGGCGAGGTGCAGGGTCCGCAGGGTTCCGGCTGCCTCCCGCTCGGTCTCGGCGATGCGGAGCAGTGCGTCGAGGTGCGGGGCGGCCTTGTGGGCCAGCTCGTCGCCGACAGCGGTGGGGGTGACGCCCCGGGCGCGCCGGTGGAACAGGGGGCGGCCGAGCTGGCGTTCCAGGGTGCGGATCTGCGAGGTGACGGCGGGCTGTGACAGCCCGAGCAGGGTGGCGGCCCGGGTGAACGAGCCGGCCCGGTGCACGGCGACGAAGGTGCGCAGCAGGGCCAGGTCCATGGCGGCCCCTCTCGGTGGGGGCCTTCAACTATAAATATGCCGATAGGCCCCTGTCGTTACCGTGATTGGACTCTGACGCTGAGTCAACTAGCCTTGTCGGCGTGGTTCTTCTCTCGGGGAACCCGGGGCGGTCCGAGCCACCAGGGGGGAGGCTCGGACCGTCTTGCGTCCGCCGTCTTCCGGCGGCGTTCAGGCCCGGGAGGCGGCGGAGTCCAGGGCCCGGAGCACGTCGGCGACCAGGTCCTCGGGGTCCTCGGCCCCGGCGGAGAAGCGGATGAAGCCCTCCGGCACGGCGTCGCCGCCCCAGCGCCCGCGCCGCTCCGCGGTGGAGCGGACACCGCCGAAGCTCGTGGCGTCCTCGACCAGGTCGAGGGCGGTCATGAAGCGTTCCGCGTGCGCGCGGTCGGGCAGGGTGAAGGAGACCACCGAACCGAAACCGCGCATCTGTCCCGCCGCCGTCTTGTGGGAGGGATCGGAGGCGAGCCCCGGGTAGCGCAGCCCGGTGACCTCGGGCCGGTCGGCCAGCGCCTCGGCCACGGCCAGCGCGTTGCCCCACTGGCGTCCGGTGCGCAGCTGGAGGGTGGCCAGGGAGCGGTGGGCGAGCCAGGCCTCCATGGGTCCCGGGATCGCCCCGACGATCTTGCGCCAGCGGCGGACCGCCGCGGCCTGTTCCGGACCGCGGCAGACGACGTAGCCGAGCAGCAGGTCCCCATGGCCGGTGAGTCCCTTGGTGCCGCTGGCGACGGAGAAGTCCGCGCCGAGTTCCAGCGGCCGCTGCCCGAGCGGCGTCGCGAGGGTGTTGTCGACGGCGACGAGGGCGCCCGCCGCGTGCGCCGCCCGCACGAGGCGGCGTACGTCGCACACGTCGAGCCCCGGATTGGACGGGGTTTCGATCCACAGCAGCCGCGCCCCGTCGAGGGCGGCGAGCTGGGCGTCCCCGCCGGTCGGTGCGGTGCGCACGTGGACGCCGTACGCCTCGAGCTGTTCCCGGACCAGGGGCAGCGCCTGGTAGCCGTCGGAGGGCAGGACGACGGTGTCGCCGGCGCGGGCCTGGGAGAGCAGGACGGCGGAGACGGCGGCCATGCCGGAGGCGAAGACGACGGTCTCCACCCCTTCCTCGCCCGGTGCCTCCAGCTCCCCGATGGCGCGTTCCAGCAGGGTCCAGGTGGGGTTGGTGTCACGGCCGTAGGAGTACGGGCCGGACACGTCGCCGGGGAGGTGGAAGTGGGCGGCGAAGACGGGTCCGGGCAGCGGCGGTTCGTTCTTGACGGGCTCGGGCAGTCCCGCGCGGACGGCGCGCGTGCTGTCGCCGTAGCGGCCTGCCGGTGTACCGGCTCCTTCGCCGGGGGTGGGTGCGTTCACGGGGCGGGCTCCTTCACGGCGGCGCGTACGGCTTCCAGCAGGCCGGTGCTCGCGGCCTCGACCAGGGCCAGGCACTCCTCGAACCCGTCGTACGGGCCGTAGTACGGATCGGGGACGTCGGCCGCGTGCGCCGCGCCGTCCCGGGCTGCCGTACCCGGGTCGTACGAGCGCAGCAGCCGGACCTTGGCGGCGGCCTCCGGGGTGGGCGCGAGGGCGCGCAGGTCCCGCAGGTGGCCGGCGTCGAGGGCGATGACGAGGTCGAGGCGGTCGAACCACGAGGCCCGGAACTGCCGGGCCCGGTGGTCCTGCTCGTACCCTGCGGCCTCCAGCACGGCCACCGTGCGCGGGTCGGCGCCGTCGCCCTCGTGCCAGCCGCCGGTGCCGGCGCTGTCCACCCCGACCAGGCCGTCGAGCCCGGCCTCGGCGACGCGGGCGCGGAAGACCGACTCGGCCATGGGGGAGCGGCATATGTTGCCGGTGCAGACGAAGCACACGCGGTACATGGGCGGTCCGCTCAGTTCTTGTCGGGCAGGGCCAGGTTCACGGCCCAGGAGACGATGGAGATGATCAGGCCGCCGAGGACGGCGGTCCAGAAGCCGTCGACGTGGAAGCTCAGGTCGAGCTGCTTGGCCAGCCAGGAGGTCAGCAGCAGCATCAGCGCGTTCACCACGAGGGTGAACAGGCCCAGGGTGAGGACGAACAGTGGGAGGGAGAGCAGCTTCACGACGGGCTTGACGATGAAGTTGACCAGTCCGAAGACCAGCGCGACCAGGATCAGCGTCAGGGCGCGGCGGCCCGTGCTGCTGCCGTCGTCGAGCGTGATGCCGGAGAGCAGCCAGATGGCGACGGCCAGGGCCGCCGCGTTGGCGAGCGTCTTGACTAGGAAATTCGTCATGTGTCTGATCGTGGCAGAGAAGATCCGGGCCGGGCATCGGCAGATCAGCGGATCCCGGGGCACCACCGGGCAAGAGCAAGGGGCACAGCGAAGATGAAGGCCTTCCGGCTGGACGAGCTCGAAGCGGAGCGGGCCGCGAACAACGGCGCCTACCTGCAGTTCCTGCGGGAGCGGCACATGTCGGTCGGGCTCTACGCGCTCGACGCCGGGCAGAGCGATCCGCAGCAGCCGCACCGGCAGGACGAGGTGTATTTCGTGGTGAGCGGCCGGGCCTCGATCACGGTCGGCGACGAGACGACGGTGGTGGCGAACGGCAGCGTCGTCTACGTCCCGGCGGGGGTGCCGCACAGGTTCCACCACATCACCGAACCCCTGAAGGTGATGGTGGTCTTCTCCCCGCCGGAGGGCTGAGCGCGGAACCGGCCTGAGGGTCGTCCCCCTGATCCCCCTAGGGGGCGGGTCAGGGGGTTCCGGGGGCTCGCGGCCCGCCGTCCGGGGCCGCCGCCTCCTAGCATCGGGAGCGAGGAAAGAAACGGACACGCGGGCTCACGGAGCCACGGGTCACGGACGAGGAAGAGGTAGGAACATGGACGGGATCCGAGCGCTGTTCGCGGGCATGCCGTGGTGGGTCAAGTGGGTCGCCGTTCCGCTGCTGGCCCTCGTCGTCTTCGGCGGAGTGATCACCTCCATCCTCAGCACGCTGATCTCGTTCGCCTTCAACGTGCTGCTCTTCGTGGCGCTCGTCGGCGGTCTGATCTTCGTGGTCAAGAAGTTCAGCGGCAGTGGGTCGAAGGCCTCCTCCAGCGACTGGTAGGACCGCCGCCGGCCACGGGACCCCAACGGGTCAGGGGATTGACCCAGGCGGGGGAACGGGACCGGCCGAACCACCCGCACGCCGGGAACCGGTGGATACAGTTCCAATCTGTGTCGGTCCCGCCTGGGGGTGAGCTTTGCCTTCGGTTCACAATCCCGGTGTGCCGACCCTGATCGGTTCGGTGCAGCGGGCGTTGAGGCTCCTCGAAGCGGCGGGGTCCCATAGCGGGGGAGCCCCGGCGAAACAGCTGGCCCGCGAAGCCGGGCTCCCGCTCCCCACCGCGTACCACCTGCTGCGCACCCTGACGCACGAGGGCTATCTGCGCCGGGAGGGCGGGGTGTTCGTCCTCGGCGACGCGGCCGGCCGGCTGGCCGGTGGCGGACTTCAGCAGAAACGTCGCAGCATGATCCTCGATTCGCTCGCGCATTTCCGCGACGCGGTCGGGGCCCCCGTCTACTTCGCGGTCTACCGCGAGGGTGAGATCGAGGTCGTGGGTGTCTCGGACACCCCGGCCAACCCCGCCTGCGAGGAATGGGCCGACTTCCGCGCGACCGGCCACGCCCACGCCATCGGGCAGTGCTTGCTGGGCCAGCTCGACGAGAAGGCGCGCAGGGACTACTACGACCGGTATCCGGTCGAGAGCATCACGCCCTACACCGTGCGGGACATGCGCGCCCTGGAGGAGCGGATCGGCTCCCTGGAACGCATGCAGCCCGTGATCGAGCGGCAGGAATACGCCTTGGGCACGGTGTGCGCGGCCATCCCGATCACGGCCGGCGACGCCGCCGCGACGATGGCGATTTCCCTCCCTGTGCACCAAGCCGAACGATTGCTCTGTGTAGTGGATCGACTACGGAGTGAAGTAGGCGCGCTGTTGAGCACCCTCTCCTTCTCTATCAGTATCTGAAAACTCACTCCTTGTGATCTGCTAGCGCTTCCACCACCCTTGTCAAGAGGGCCCTGGGGGACCATTCCTGGCCACTTCCACTACAGCGGGGTAGTCAATGCGCGAGTCGGTACAGGCAGAGGTCATGATGAGCTTCCTCGTTTCCGAGGAGCTCGCGTTCCGGATTCCGGTGGAACTCCGGTACGACGCCCGTGATCCGTACGCGGTACGCCTGACCTTCCACCTTCCCGGAGACGCGCCCGTGACCTGGGCGTTCGGCAGGGAGCTGCTTCTCGACGGGATCAACAAGCCGTGCGGTGACGGCGACGTGCACATCGCGCCCACCGACCCGGAGGAACTGTCCGACGTCCACATCCGGCTCCAGGTCGGCGGTGACCGAGCCCTGTTCCGGGCCGGCGCGGCACCGCTCGTCGCGTTCCTCGACCGGACCGACCGGCTCGTTCCGCTCGGTCAGGAGCGCAGCCTCGGCGACTTCGAGGAGAGCCTCGACCAGGCGCTCGGCAAGATCCTCGCCGGGTCGCAGCAGAACGAGCGGAAGGCGGGCTGAGGCCGGTCGGGGGGGGGGGTCCGGCCCCCCGCCCCCGACCGGCACTTCAGCGCTTGCGCCGGCGGCGGCCCCGGCCGCCGCGGGCCGGTCCGGCGGTCCCGCCGGTGGCCGTACCCGTTGCCCCGGCGCCGGCCGAGGGACCCGGCCGGTCGGCGGAGACCACCAGCGCCGCCAACGCCGTGGTCACGGGCACCGAGGCCACCAGCCCGATGGAGCCCACGAGGGTCCGTACGATCTCCTCCGCGACCAGCTCGCTGTTGGCCACCGTGCCCATGCTGCTGTTTGCGATGGAGAACAGCAGCAGGAGCGGCAGTGCGGCGCCCGCGTAGGCGAGTACGAGGGTGTTGACCACCGAGGCGATGTGGTCGCGGCCGATCCGGATGGCCGCCCGGTACAGGGCGCGCGGGCCCATGTCCGGGTCCGCCTGGTGGAGTTCCCAGACGGCCGAGGTCTGGGTGACCGTCACGTCGTCGAGCACGCCGAGCGATCCGATGATCACGCCTGCGAGCAGCAAACCGCTCATGTCGATGTCGGGGTAGAGCCCGTGGATCAGCCCCGTGTTGTCGTCCGTGTTGCCGCTCAGGAACGCCTGTCCGATGAACATCGAGCCGAGCAGCCCGATCAGCAGGAGCGAGACCAGGGTGCCGAGGACGGCGACCGAGGTCCTCGCCGTCAGCCCGTGGCACATGTAGAGGGCGATGAGCATGATCGCGCTGGCGCCGATCACCGCGACGAGCAGGGGGTTCGAGCCCTGCAGGATCGCCGGGAGGATGAAGAGCGTCAGGACCCCGAAGCTGACGACGAGCGCGATGAGGGCGAACAGGCCGCGCATCCGGCCCACCGCGACGACCGCGACGGCGAAGATCCCGGCGAGCAGTGCCATCGGGAACTTCCGGTTCAGGTCGATCACCGAGTACTGGAGGTCCCGGGGCGCGTCCGGGGCGTACGCCACCACCACCTCCTGGCCCTTCTCCAGCTGCCGCGGCGCGCCGGGCTGGACGATCTCGAAGAACGCCCGGCCCCGCTCCGGCCCGCTGGTCACCTCGACGGTGGCCTTCTTGCACTCGCCGGTCTGGGCCGCCTGCGCCTCGCGTCCCTCGGGGGTGGAGGTGTCGCCCGTGGGCGGGACCTGCGAGGCGTTCACCGATTTGCAGTCGACCTTCGCGAGAGCGACGACCTTGCCCTGCTGCGTCTGACGGTCGAACCCGACACCGGTCCGTTCGTGCGCGGGGGCGCCGCCAGGCCAGAGCACTGCCATCCCGATGAAAACGGCGGCGGCGAAGGGGATCAGCACGGCGGCGATCACCTTGCGCAGGTGCTTGGAGACCGGGGCGGCCGGCCCGTGACCGTGGCTGTGCCCATGGCCGTGGCCGTGGGAATGCCCGTGGGAGGAGGCGGCCGCATGCCCGTGGGACGCATGCTCGTGGCCGGTGTGGCCCAGGGGATCCGTGGGCTCGTGGGGAGGCTGCGGCGAGTACGTCACAAGCAGATCATCGCAACAGATGAGGGGGCCCACTGTTCAGCACGCCACACACGACGCTAACGTGGGGGCTACTTTGCACAACGCGGGAGCTCGGAGCACCGGGCTGAGAGGGCGCTGATCACCGTACGCGCATGAGAATGCGTACGGGAGGAGGCTGCGTCGACCGCCGAACCTGTTACCGGGTAATGCCGGCGTAGGGAGATCAGGTCTCATGACCATTCAGGACGCACGCACGCCTGCCGTCAGCCAGAACGCCGACGGCCAGACCGAGCGCCAGCCCGGCTGGCACAAGGGATACCTGGCGGGCTCCCGCCCGGACATCCGGGTGCCGGTCCGCCAGGTCCACCTCACCACGGGCCAGGACGTGACGCTGTACGACACGTCCGGGCCGTACACCGACCCGCAGATCGAGACCGACGTGCGCCGGGGCCTCCCCCCGCTGCGCGAAAACTGGATCATCGGCCGCGGTGACACCGAGGAGTACGCGGGACGCCCCGTCCGCCCCGAGGACGACGGCATCAAGCACACCTCCCCGCGCGGTGGCCTCAAGAACCTCGACGCGGTCTTCCCCGGCCGTCCGCGCCAGCCCCGCCGGGGCCGTGGCGGGGCCGCCGTCACGCAGCTCGCGTACGCCCGCCGGGGCGAGATCACCCCGGAGATGGAGTACGTCGCGATCCGCGAGAACGTCTCCCCCGAGGTCGTCCGCGAGGAGATCGCCGCGGGCCGCGCGGTGCTCCCGGCCAACGTGAACCACCCGGAGATCGAGCCGATGATCATCGGCAAGAAGTTCCTGGTGAAGGTCAACGCCAACATCGGCAACTCCGCGGTCACCTCCTCCATCGAGGAGGAGGTGGAGAAGATGACCTGGGCGACCCGCTGGGGTGCCGACACGGTCATGGACCTCTCCACCGGCCGTAACATCCACACCACCCGCGAGTGGGTGCTGCGCAACTCCCCGGTCCCGATCGGCACCGTGCCCCTGTACCAGGCCCTGGAGAAGGTAGACGGCAAGGCCGAGGACCTGACCTGGGAGATCTACAAGGACACCGTCATCGAGCAGGCCGAGCAGGGCGTCGACTACATGACGGTCCACGCCGGCGTGCTGCTGCCGTACGTGCCGCTGACCGCCCGCCGCAAGACCGGCATCGTCTCGCGCGGTGGCTCGATCATGGCCGCGTGGTGCCTGGCGCACCACAAGGAGAACTTCCTCTACACGAACTTCGAGGAGCTCTGCGAGATCCTCGCGACGTACGACGTCACGTACTCGCTGGGTGACGGCCTGCGTCCGGGCTCCATCGCGGACGCCAACGACGCGGCCCAGTTCGCCGAGCTGAAGACGCTGGGCGAGCTGAACACGATCGCCAAGCGGCACAACGTCCAGACCATGATCGAGGGCCCGGGCCACGTCCCGATGCACAAGATCAAGGAGAACATCGACCTCCAGCAGGAGATCTGCGAAGAGGCGCCGTTCTACACGCTCGGCCCGCTGACCACGGACGTCGCGCCCGCGTACGACCACATCACCTCGGGCATCGGCGCCGCGATGATCGCCTGGTGGGGCACCGCGATGCTCTGCTACGTGACGCCCAAGGAGCACCTGGGCCTGCCCAACCGGGACGACGTGAAGACCGGTGTCATCACGTACAAGATCGCCGCCCACGCGGCGGATCTGGCCAAGGGCCACCCGGGCGCCCAGGAGTGGGACGACGCCCTGTCGGACGCGCGCTTCGAGTTCCGCTGGGAGGACCAGTTCAACCTGGCCCTCGACCCGGACACGGCTCGCGAGTTCCACGACGAGACGCTCCCGGCGGAGCCGGCCAAGACCGCGCACTTCTGCTCCATGTGCGGTCCGAAGTTCTGCTCCATGAAGATCTCGCAGGACATCCGCCGTGAGCACGGCGGTGACCTGAAGGCGGATGAGATCGAGGCGGGCATGGCGGAGAAGTCCGCCGAGTTCGCGGCCTCCGGGAGCCGGGTCTACCTGCCGCTGGCCGACTGATCCGGGGGATGAGGGCCGACCGACGGCGTTCCGGGGGGAGTCGTCGGTCGGCCTTCGCCGTTCTCGGGGCCGCTCGCCTTCGTGGATGTTTCACGTGAAACGGACGTGAGGCGCACGTGGGGCGGATGCGAGGCCCGTGGGGCGGATCCGACGGCGCCGTGAGACGGACGTGCGGACGTGGAACGGGACCGTCGGGCGGAGGGCCGCCCGGGGAGCCTCACTCGGGGTCGTGTTCGGGGCCGCCGAAGTCCGGGCTGGTGAAGTCCGGGGACGTGTAGCCGGGGCGGGGCCCCTGGGAGGCGGGGCCGGGGCTGGTGAAGTCCGGCCGGGTGTAGCCCAGGCTGGGGATCCGTCCGGCACCCGGCGTACGGGGCACCGGGTAGCCCGGCCCGGCGGTGGGGTCCGCCAGGGCGTCTCGCAGGAACGGCACGATGCCCCGTTCCAGCAGCGCGTTGCGCCAGGCCTCGCGGGCGCGGGAGAGCTCGTCGGGTATCGGCACGCTCTCCGCCGCCGCGACCTCCGTGGAGCTGTTGCGCAGGGCCGTCACGAGGAGGCCGACCACCGCGAAGAGCAGGGCGGCAGCGGTGAGTGCGCCGAAGAGCCAGCCGACCGTGAGCATGGTCTCGGCGAAGGCCGGTGCGGGCTCGATCAGTTTCAGGCCGTAGCCGAACAGCAGGAAGATCAGCATGGCGGTGCCCGCCAGGACCGGGGCGAGGACGCCGACCACGGCGCTCACGCCTGCGCCGTCGCCCTGTTCTTCGGAGCCGTCCTCGGCGGCCGTTCCGGGGGCCGACAGCGCTGCGTCGCGCAGTTCCTCCCGTACCTTCACGTAGTGGTCGTACTCGGCGGCCGCGGCGGCGGTCAGCAGTGTGGTCGCGGCCAGGGCCATGGTGCGCAGCTGTTCGGCGTTCAGCCGTTCGCCCAGGGTGGCGAGTTCCGGCCGTCCGTCCGCGGTGCGCAGCGCCTCGTCGAGGAGCCGGTCGAACTCCGGTCGGTCTTCGGTGAGCAGGTGCGGAGCGCTGGTCATGTGCATCCCCCGATGCTCCGTACGTGCCGGTATGCCCGCGTGGATCCGGGGCTCCGGCACAAACGGAGGAGAGCCTGCTACGGATAGGGCGATGGTAGAGCGCCCCTGCCACGCCGTGACAGGGGCTTTGCTGAAATACCCCGCTCCGAGAACGCTCAGTCGCGCAGAGGTAGTTGAACGACGAGCAGCTTGCCCGCCATCGTCACTCCGCCGTCCATCGCGATGGCCAGCCCGTCCGCGTACACGTGCGGTCCGTCCACGGCTTCCGGGCCGTGGGAGTCGTCGCCGTCCTCGGTGCCTACCTCGCCCAGCAGGTACGGGATGGGGCTGTGGCCGTGCACGACGCGGTTGCCGCCGTAGGTGCCGAGGAGTTCCCTCACGGCCTGGGGGCCGGTCTCCTCGTCGCGGAACGCGAACCGCTTGGTGAACTTGCGGAAGAGGTCCCAGGTGATGTCCGCGTCGTTGCGGTTGAGGAGCTCGTGGATGGTGTCGTTGACGTCCTCGATGGAGTCGCCGTAGTCCAGGTACGCGGTGGTGTCGGAGTGCAGCAGCAGGTGGCCGTCCTGCAGCGTGGCCGCGTCGAGGCGGGACATCCACTGGAGGTGGACGTCCTCCAGGCGCTCCATGTCGCTGCGCTGGCCGCCGTTGAGCAGCCAGGCGGCCTGGAAGGTGGCGGTGCCGGCGCCGGAGGACACGGGGGTGTCGCCGAAGCGCTTGGCGCCGATGAGGAGCAGCTCGTGGTTGCCCATGAGGGCCTTGCAGTAGCCGCCGGCGGCCGCGGCCTCGGCGGACAGCCGCATGACGAGGTCGATGACGCCGATGCCGTCGGGGCCGCGGTCGGTGAAGTCGCCGAGGAACCAGAGCCGGGCGTTGCCGGCGGACCAGCGGCATTCGGCGTCGATGAGGTGCTGGGCCTGGAGTTCGGCGATGAGCTCGTCCAGGTAGCCGTGGACGTCGCCCACGACGTAGAGGGGGCCGGGGCCGGAGCCGGGGGCCTCCTGGGGGACGTAGTGGACCTGCACGGTGTCGCCGGGTCCGCCCGTGGTGCCGCGGCCGATGATCGGCAGGTCGCGCTGCGTGGGGGTGTAGCCGTCGTCGGTGTCGTCGTACTCGCCGTCGCCCGCGGTCCGCTGCTGCGGGACGGTGTCCGTGCCGGGGCGGGCGAGGGGGGCCGCGGGGCGGTCGGAGTGCTCGGGGGCGTACCCGGGCCGCGGGGGCAGGGGCACGCCGTCCTCGTAGTACGTGGGGTACTCGCCGTACACCGGGGCCTCGCCGAAGACGGGAGGCTCGCCGGGCGGCACGGCGGGCGCGGGGTACGGCACGGGTTCGGTGACCGGCACCCGGAAGTCCCGCAGCGTGTCCGTCCGCATCGCGGGTCCCTGACCGGCCCCCTGAGTCATCGACCCCTCCACCACCGTCGCGCTGCCGTGCACCCGCGGACCCTTCTCACCGCCTGGGCGGAGGGTCCGTGATGTCGTGCGCCCATCATAGGAATGCGGCTCGCGCTCTGTGACGCACCAGGGGTGGTGAATCCTGGCCGGAACCTCTCCTTCCTGCCCTTTTCTCCCGATTTCGGAGTTGTTGAAATCCTCGGCGGGGCCGTCGGCTCCGCCGAGGTGACGGTGTGGCGGTCAGTCCTGGGCGGGTGAGCGCGGCGGGCTGACGGTCGTCCGGGGGGTTCTGCGCTGCGAGGAGGTGCGGATGATGAGCTCGGTCGGCACGACCTGCTCGACGGGGCGTCCGGTGTCCACTCCCTCGATCGCGTCGATCAGCAGCTGCACCACGGCGGTTCCGATGCGGCGGGGCTTGAGGGAGAGCGTGGTGATGGGCGGTTCGGTGTTGGCGTAGACGGTCGATTCGCTGCAGCAGACCAGGAGGAGGTCCTCGGGGACCCGCAGCCCGTAGCGCCGGGCGGCGGCGAGGAGGTCGGTGCCGTTGGGGTCGAAGAGCCCGTAGACGGCGTCCGGCCGGTCGGGGCGGGCCAGAAGGCGGTCGGCGGCGACGGCACCCGCACAGGGATCGTGGGCGGGGTAGGACTCGTAGACGGGGTCCTGGCCGACGCGCTCGCACCAGTTGAGGTAGGCGGTCGTGGAGAGCCGGGTGTACGTGTCGGTGGTGGTGCCGGTCAGCAGCCCGATGCGGCGGGCGCCGGCGGCGGCGAGGTGGTCGAGCAGGCCCAGTACGGCGGCCTCGTGGTCGTTGTCGACCCAGGCGGTGACGGGGAGGGTGCCCGCGGGCCGGCCGTCGGAGACCACGGGCAGGCCCTGGCGGACGAGCTCGCTGACGACGGGGTCGTGGTCGGAGGGGTCGATCACGACGGTGCCGTCGAGGGCCACGTTGGACCAGACGTCGTGCCGTGAGGTGGCGGGGAGGATGACGAGGGCGTAGCCGCGGGCGAGCGCGGCGGAGGTCGCGGCCCTCGCCATCTCGGCGAAGTACGCGAATTCGGTGAAGGTGAAAGGTTCATCCCCGTACGTGGTCACGGTCAGGCCGATGAGGCCCGACTTGCCGGTACGGAGGGTGCGGGCCGCGGCGGAGGGGCGGTAGCCCAGCCGGTCGGCGACCTCGCGGACGTGGCGGCGGGTGGCGTCCGGGAGCCTCCCCTTGCCATTGAGCGCGTCGGAGACGGTTGTGATGGACACGCCCGCCGCGGCGGCCACGTCCCTGATGCCGGCCCGGCCCTGTCGCCCGCCGACCCGCCGGGTGGTCTCGGTCCGGCTCACCTGATGCTTCCCTGCTGCTGTCATGGCGAGCCGATAGTAGGGCTCGGAGGGGAGGGTGGTTCGGGTGCATATGCACGCGTTGACAGGCACGATTCTGCATGGTTCGCCACCCCCAATGACCTTGGAATCAGAGGTATTTCGCTTCTGGGTCTGAGGGTGGGGCTTGTCGGCGGGTACGAGCATGCCAAAACGGGGCCGTCCCGGGCCGGTCGCAACTCACCTGCACGAGGGACGCGCGCCACGGCGCGGGCCACCGGCGCGCGCATATATGCGCGCGCTCCCCCTGTGTTCCTGGCGCCCACCATTCTCGGATCGGCGGAATCCTCATAAGGTGAGCAGTATTGAGTCGACGGGGACGTCGACGGGACGGTCGAGGAGGACCTGCGGTGAGCGAGAAGAGCCCGAAGCTGCGCGCCGAGCTGGACGGCATCCCCACCTACAAGCCCGGCAAGCCCGCCGCCGCGGGCGGGGCCGTCGCTTTCAAGCTGTCCTCGAACGAGAACCCTTACCCGCCGCTGCCGGGGGTCCTGGAGACCGCTGTGGCAGCCGCCGGACGGTTCAACCGCTACCCGGACATGGCGTGCACCGGCCTGGTGAACGAGCTGGCGGAGCGTTTCGGCGTGCCGGTCGAGCACATCGCCACGGGCACCGGTTCGGTGGGAGTGGCCCAGTCGCTGATCCAGTCGACGGCCGGCCCGGGTGACGAGGTCATATACGCCTGGCGGTCCTTCGAGGCCTACCCGATCATCACGCAGATCTCCGGCGCGAAGTCGGTGCAGGTTCCGCTGACGGACGGGGACGTCCACGACCTGGACGCGATGGCCGCCGCGATCACCGAGCGGACCCGTCTGATCTTCGTCTGCAACCCCAACAACCCCACCGGCACCGCGGTGCGCCGTGCCGAGCTGGAGCGCTTCCTGGACCGGGTGCCCTCGGACGTCCTGGTGGTACTGGACGAGGCGTACCGCGAGTTCGTGCGCGACGCCGACGTGCCGGACGGCATCGAGATCTACCGCAACCGCCCGAACGTGGCGGTGCTGCGCACCTTCTCGAAGGCGTACGGGCTGGCCGGCCTGCGCGTCGGCTTCGCGGTCGCGCACGAGCCGGTGGCGGCGGCGCTGCGCAAGACGGCGGTGCCCTTCGGCGTGAGCCAGCTCGCCCAGGACGCGGCGGTCGCCTCGCTGCGGGCCGAGGACGAGCTGATGGGCCGGGTCGGGGCGCTGGTGAGCGAGCGCGCGCGGGTGCACGAGACGCTGCTGGCGCAGGGCTGGACGGTGCCGGACACCCAGGCCAACTTCGTCTGGATGCGGCTGGGGGAGCGGACCGCCGAGTTCGCGGCGGCCTGCGAGAAGGCCGGTGTGGTGGTCCGGCCCTTCGCGGGCGAGGGCCTGCGGGTCACGATCGGTGAGACCGAGGCGAACGACCTCTTCCTGCACACGGCGGAGGCCTTCTTCAAGGAGCTGTAGTCCAGGCCGTCAAGGGGCCGTGGTCCGGGTCGTCAGACCAGTTCCACACGGACGGGGTCGCCGTCGCGGATGGTGGCCAGGAGGCGGGGGTCGCCGTCGAACGAGCCGAGCACGTTGCAGGGGCTCGCCAGGCGGCTCTCGCCTCCGCGCGAGATGGGCGTGGGGCCGTAGGGCAGGGCGAGGGCGTCGCCCTCGGTCCAGAAGGCGACGGTGCCGGGCTCGACGACCTGCTGGGCGTCGTGCTCCAGCGCCACGGAGACGCCGGTGTCGAAGTAGACCTCCTCGCCCCAGGTGTTCGCGGAGGCGGAGATCGGGAGTGCCGCGGCCAGCGCCTTGCTGGTCGGGGTCTCGTCGAGGGTCGCGGTGAGCAGGCCCGCGGGCCAGGAGATTCGAATCTGCATGGGCCACATTCAACAATCTGTTGAAATTCTTGGCTAGTGGCCGATTAGGGGTACCCCGGCCGATTTGCGCGGGGGCTGGTAGGACATAATGCTTGTGAATGTGAACGCGTTCACAAGCGTGTCCTGCTTCCTCCCCGTATGGGAGGGAACCCGCCAGGCAGACTGCCCGCTGTGACCACGGCGACGACAAGGAGAAGACGACGTGGACCTAGCTTTGGCGCCCGAGACATTGGCGCGCTGGCAGTTCGGCATCACCACCGTCTACCACTTCCTCTTCGTGCCGCTCACGATCTCGCTCGCCGCGCTGACCGCCGGCCTGCAGACCGCGTGGGTGCGGACCGAGAAGGAGAAATACCTCAGGGCCACGAAGTTCTGGGGCAAGCTTTTCTTGATCAATATCGCGATGGGTGTCGTCACCGGCATCGTCCAGGAGTTCCAGTTCGGCATGAACTGGTCCGACTACTCGCGGTTCGTGGGTGACATCTTCGGCGCGCCCCTGGCGTTCGAAGCCTTGATCGCTTTCTTCTTCGAGTCGACCTTCATCGGCCTGTGGATCTTCGGCTGGGACAAGCTGCCGAAGAAGATCCACCTGGCCTGCATATGGATGGTCTCCCTCGGCACCGTCCTGTCCGCCTACTTCATCCTGGCGGCCAACTCCTGGATGCAGCACCCGGTCGGGTACCGCATCAACGAGGAGCGCGGCCGGGCCGAGCTCACCGACTTCTGGGCGGTCCTCACCCAGGACACGGCGCTCACCCAGTTCTTCCACACCATCACGGCCGCGTTCCTCGTCGGCGGCGCCTTCATGGTCGGCATCGCGGCCTTCCACCTCGCGCGCAAGAAGCACGTGCCCGTGATGCGCAGCTCGCTGCGGGTCGGCCTGGTCGTCATGATCATCGCCGGTCTGGGTACCGCGATCAGCGGTGACCTGCTCGCCAAGGTGATGTTCAAGCAGCAGCCCATGAAGATGGCGGCCGCCGAGGCCCTCTGGGACGGCGAGGCGCCGGCCCCCTTCTCCGTCTTCGCCTACGGGGACGTGGAGAAGGGCCACAACAAGGTGGCCATCGAGGTCCCGGGTGTGCTGTCCTTCCTCGCCAACGGCGACTTCGACTCCTTCGTCCCGGGCATCAACGACGTCAACAAGGCCGAGCAGGAGAAGTTCGGCCCCGGCGACTACCGCCCCAACATCCCCGTCGCCTACTGGGGCTTCCGCTGGATGATCGGCTTCGGCATGGCCTCCCTCGGGGTCGGCATGCTGGGCCTGTGGCTGACCCGCAAGCGGTTCCTGCTGCCGCCGGCGCTGCGCACCGGAGAGGACGAGGTCCCCCATCTCGTTCTCTTCAAGAAGGCGCTCAGCCCCCGGTTCTCCCGGCTGTACTGGATCGTCGCGCTCTGGACCATGCTCTTCCCGCTGATCGCCAACTCCTGGGGCTGGATCTTCACCGAGATGGGCCGCCAGCCCTGGGTGGTCTACGGGGTGCTGCGCACCAGGGACGCGGTCTCGCCGAACGTCTCGCAGGCCGAGGTGCTCACCTCGATGATCGGCTTCACGCTGCTCTACGCCGTCCTCGCGGTGATCGAGGTCAGGCTGCTCGTGAAGTACGTCAAGGCCGGTCCGCCCGAGCTCACCGAGGCCGACCTCAACCCGCCCACCAGGATCGGCGGGGACGACAAGAACCCCGACCGGCCGATGGCCTTCTCGTACTGAGGCTGAGGAGACCACACCATGGAACTTCACGACGTCTGGTTCGTTCTGATCGCCGTCCTGTGGACCGGCTACTTCTTCCTGGAGGGCTTCGACTTCGGCATCGGCGTCCTGACCAAGCTGCTCGCCCGGAACCGCATGGAGAAGCGGGTCCTGATCAACACGATCGGGCCCGTCTGGGACGGCAACGAGGTCTGGCTGCTCACGGCGGGCGGTGCCACCTTCGCCGCCTTCCCCGAGTGGTACGCCACCCTCTTCTCCGGGTTCTACCTGCCGCTGCTGGTCATCCTGGTCTGCCTGATCCTCCGGGGCGTCGCCTTCGAGTACCGGCACAAGCGGCCGGAGGACCGGTGGCAGACCAACTGGGAGCACGTGATCTTCTGGACCTCGCTGATCCCGGCCTTCCTCTGGGGCGTGGCGTTCGCCAACATCGTGCGCGGTGTGAAGATCGACCAGGACCTGGAGTACGTCGGAAGCGTGCTCGACCTGATCAACGTCTACTCGGTCCTCGGCGGCCTGGTCACCCTCACCCTGTTCACCTTCCACGGCGCGGTCTTCGCCGCGCTGAAGACCGTCGGTGACATCCGGGACCGCGCGCGTGCGCTGGCCACCCGGCTGGGCGTGGTGACGGCCGTCCTGGCCCTGGCCTTCCTGATCTGGACCCAGGCCTCGCGCGGTGACGTGTGGAGCCTGGTCGCCCTGGCCGTCGCCGTCCTGGCGCTGGTCGCGGCCCTCGGGTTCAACCTGGCGGGCCGGGAGGGCTGGGCGTTCGCCCTGTCCGGGATCACCATCGCGGCCGCCGTCGCGATGCTCTTCCTGACGCTGTTCCCGAACGTCATGCCGTCCTCGCTGGACGCGGCCTGGAGCCTCACGGTCACCAACGCCTCGTCCACGCCGTACACGCTGAAGATCATGACCTGGTGCGCGGCCGTGGCCACTCCCCTGGTCCTGCTCTACCAGGGCTGGACGTACTGGGTGTTCCGCAAGCGGATCGGTACGCAGCACATCGTCGACGCGCACTGAACCGCGCGCGTCACTCCTGCCCGACCCTGCCGAGGGGATGTTTCACGTGAAACCGATCGACCCGCGCCTGCTGCGGTACGCCCGTTCCACCCGTCTCTTCCTGGCGGCGGTGGTGGCCCTCGGGCTGGCCGGAGCGGGGCTGGTCGTCGGTCAGGCGATGCTCATCGCCGAGATCGTGGTCGGAGCCTTCGAGCGGGGCCTCGACGGGGCCGCACTCCGGACGCCACTGCTGCTGCTCGCGGCGGTGGCGCTGGGGCGCGGCCTCGTCGCCTGGCTCACGGAGCTGGCCGCGCACCGGGCGAGCGCGGCGGTCAAGTCGGAGCTGCGGGGCCGGCTGCTGGACCGGGCCGCCGACCTGGGGCCCGGCTGGCTCAGCGGCCAGCGCACGGGATCCCTGGTGTCCCTGGCCACTCGGGGCGTGGACGCGCTCGACGACTACTTCTCCCGCTACCTGCCCCAGCTGGGGCTCGCGGTGGTGGTCCCGGTGGCGGTGCTCGCCCGGATCGTCACCGAGGACTGGGTGTCAGCGGCCATCATCGTGGTCACCCTGCCGCTGATCCCGCTGTTCATGATTCTCATCGGCATGGCCACCCAGAGCCGGATGAACCGCCAGTGGCGGCTGCTGTCCCGGCTGTCGGGACACTTCCTCGACGTGGTCGCGGGGCTCCCCACGCTGAAGGTGTTCGGCCGGGCCAAGGCGCAGGCCGAGTCGATCCGCAGGATCACCGACGACTACCGCCAGGCCACGATGCGCACGCTGCGCATCGCCTTCCTCTCCTCCTTCGCGCTGGAGCTCCTCGCGACGCTGTCGGTCGCGCTCGTCGCGGTCACCATCGGCATGCGGCTCGTGCACGGCGAACTGGACCTGTACACCGGCCTGGTCATCCTGATCCTCGCGCCCGAGGCCTATCTGCCGCTGCGGCAGGTGGGGGCGCAGTACCACGCGGCCGCCGAGGGCCTGGCCGCCGCGGAAGAGATCTTCGAGGTCCTGGAGACCCCGGCGCCCGTCCGGGGCGGCGGCGCCGACGTCCCCGCCACCGGCCTGCGGATCGCCCTCGACGGGGTCGGCGTCCGGTACGAGGGGCGGGGCACGAGCTCGCCCGGTCCCGTCTCGTTCGTCGTCGAACCGGGCGAGTGCGTGGCCCTCACCGGGCCGAGCGGGGCCGGCAAGTCCACCCTGCTGAACGTGCTGCTCGGCTTCGTGACCCCGACCGAGGGGCGGGTGCGGATCGGGGACACGGACCTGGCGGAGCTCTCCCTCGCCCAGTGGCGGGAGCGGATCGCGTGGGTGCCGCAGCGGCCTCACCTGTTTGCGGGGAGCATCGCCGAGAACGTCCGCCTGGCCCGTCCCGGGGCGGATGACGACGCGGTGGAGGCGGCCCTGCGCGATGCCGGGGCGTGGGAGTTCGTCGCCGCCCTGCCGCGCGGGGCGCGGACCCTGCTCGGTGAGGGCGGGGCCGGGCTGTCCGCCGGGCAGCGCCAGCGCCTCGCCCTGGCCCGGGCGTTCCTCGCCGACCGGCCGGTGCTGCTGCTGGACGAGCCGACGGCCGCCCTGGACGGGGAGACCGAGGCCGCCGTCGTGGAGGCCGTACGCCGCCTCGCGGCCGGGCGGACCGTGCTGCTCGTGGTGCACCGGCCGGCGCTGCTGGCGGTCGCCGACCGGGTGGTGGCGGTGGGCGAAGGCGCCCAGGGCCTGCCGGGAACGGCTGCGGAGTCCGGCTCCGGCGTCGTGGCGGGGCCCGTGCCCGTCGCCGCCGTGAAGTCCGCCCGGGGCGCCGCCCCGGAGGCGGCCCCGCGCAGGCCCGCGGGGTCGGCCGGACCCGGCGAGTGGATCCTCGGGGGCGCGCCGGGGCCGGACGGCGGCGGGCCGGGCGGCGGCGGCCCGGGCGGCGGGAACGCGGTCCGTGCCGGAGCGGGCGGGGACCCGCTGCGGCGGGTGCGGGCCGTGGCCGCGGCCTGGCAGGGCCGGTTCCGGCTCGGGCTGCTGCTCGGGGCGCTGGCCGTCGGGAGCAGCGTGGGGCTCATGGCCGTCTCCGGTTGGCTGATCTCCAGGGCCTCGGAACAGCCCCCGGTGCTGTACCTGATGGTGGCCGTCACGGCCACGCGGGCCTTCGGCATCGGGCGGGCCGTCTTCCGGTACGCCGAGCGGCTCGTGTCGCACGACGCCGTGCTGCGGATGCTCGCCGACCTGCGGGTGGCGGTGTACCGGCGGCTGGAGCGGATCGCCCCCGCCGGACTGCGCGAGCAGCGGCGCGGGGACCTGCTGTCCCGGCTGGTGGCCGACGCCGACGCGCTCCAGGACTACTGGCTGCGCTGGCTGCTGCCGGTGGGCACGGCGGTACTCGTCGGCACCGGGTCGGTGGCGTTCACCTCCTGGCTGCTGCCGGAGGCGGGGGCCGCGCTCGCGGTGGGGCTGCTCGCGGCCGGGGTGGGGGTGCCGCTGCTCAGCGGGGCCTGCGCGCGGCGTGCCGAGCGGCGGCTTGCGCCGGCCCGGGGCGAACTCGCCACCCGGGTGGCCGATCTGCTGACCGGTACCGCAGAGCTGACGGTGGCCGGGGCCCTGGCCGGCCGGAAGGAGCGGGCGCGGGAGAGCGACGGAGTGCTGACCCGGATCGCCTCGCGCGGGGCTGCGGCCACCGGGCTCGGCAGCGGGCTGTCCGCCCTGGTGTGCGGGCTCACGGTGGTGTGCGCCGCGCTCGCCGGCGCGGGGGCCGTCGTCGACGGGCGGCTGTCCGGGGTGTCCATGGCGGTGGTGGTGCTGACCCCGCTGGCCGCCTTCGAGGCCGTCACCGGGCTCCCGCTGGCCGTCCAGTACCGGCAGCGGGTGCGCCGCAGCGCCGAGCGGGTGTACGAGGTGCTCGACGCCCCGGTGCCCGTCGCCGAGCCGGCCGAGCCGCGTGCGCTGCCGAAGTCGCCGTTCCCGCTGCGGCTGGCGGGGCTCGCCGCCCGGTACGGCGGGCAGGAGCGGGACGCGCTGCACGGGCTGGACCTGACCCTGGAGGCCGGCCGGCGCATCGCGGTCGTCGGGCCGTCGGGTTCGGGCAAGACCACGCTGGCGCAGGTCCTGCTGCGCTTCCTGGACCCGCGCGAGGGCCGGTACACCCTGGGCGGTACGGACGTGCGGGCCCTCGACGGCGACGACGTACGCCAGGTCGTGGGCCTGTGCGCCCAGGACGCGCACCTCTTCGACAGCTCGGTGCGCGAGAACCTGCGGCTGGCCCGTCCCGGGGCGAGTGAGGAGGAGCTGCGCGAGGCGCTCGCCAACGCCCGGCTGCTGGAGTGGGCCGACGGCCTCCCGGACGGGCTGGACACCCTGGTCGGGGAGCACGGCGAGCGGATCTCCGGCGGTCAGCGCCAGCGGCTGGCCCTGGCCCGGGCCCTGCTCGCGGACTTCCCCGTGCTCGTCCTCGACGAGCCGGCCGAGCACCTGGACCTGGCGACCGCCGACGCCCTCACGGCGGATCTCCTGACGGCCACCGAGGGCCGGACCACCGTACTGATCACGCACCGGCTCGCCGGACTGGCGGCGGTGGACGAGGTGCTCGTACTGGACGGGGGAGCGGTCGTGCAGCGCGGCGGGTATGAGGAGCTGGCGGCGGTCGAGGGTCCGCTGCGGAGCCTCCTGGAGCGGGAACGGGAAGCAGACGGGGCGCTGTCCGGCGCCACCAGCTGACTTTCCCTGCTAAACGGGACTAACTAGGCTCAAGGGCATGTCAGTGCAGGAGTCGCAGGAATCGCCGGAGTCACCGGAATCCCGTGGGGGCGCACCGGATTCGCTTGAGGCCGCCACCCAGGCCACCCGGAGCCTGCAAGGGCTGTCCACCGAGCTGACCGCCCGCGTCCCGCAGCTGCTGGAGGCCATGCGCTCGGTCGGTACCGGCCTCGAACTGCACTCCACGCTCGACCGCATCTGCGAGACGGCCGCCGAGCTCGCGGACGCCCGCTACGCGGCGATCGGGGTCGTGGACACGGACGGCCCCGGGCTCTCGGACTTCGTGACCTTCGGCGTCAGCAGCGAGCTGGCGCGCCGGATCGGGCACCGTCCCGACGGGAAGCGGGGGCTGCTCGGGGCGCTCATCTCCCATCCCGACACGGTGCGGCTCGCCGACCTGACGAAGGACCCGCGGTCGGCGGGCTTTCCCGCGCACCATCCGCCCATGAAGACCTTCCTCGGCGTTCCGATCCGGGTGCAGGGGGAGATCTTCGGGAACCTCTACCTCGCGGAGAAGAACGGCGGCGGCGAGTTCAACGACTACGACGTCCACATGGTCCGGGTGCTCGCCACCGAGGCGGGCATCGCCATCGGCAACGCCCGCCTGTACGAGGCCGCCACCCAGCGCGAGCGCTGGATCGACGGCTCGGTGGCCGTCACCACCGCCCTGCTGTCCGGCGGGGACGCGGACGACGCCCTCTCGGTCGTGGCCGAACAGGCGCGCCGCCTGGCCGACTCGGCCGCCGGGATCGTGATGCTGCCTGCGGCGGAGGGCGGCATGGAGATCGTCGCGGTATCCGCCGACAACCCTGCCACCTCGCTCGGCGTGGTCGTTCCCGCCGAGAGCCCGGTGGTGGACAAGCTGCTGCGGGGCGAGCCCGTCTTCGTGGAGGACGCCGCCGTCGATCCCCGCATGATCAGCAGGCTGACGAGCCAGTACGGCCCCTGCATGATGCTGCCGCTGCACAGCGGCGGGCGGGTGCTGGGCGCGCTGGTCACCCCGCGGGCCCGAGGCAAGAGGCCCTTCACGGAAGCGGAGCGGACCCTGGCCACGCAGTTCGCCTCCCAGGCGGCCCTCGCGCTGATGATGGCCGAGGCGCAGCGCGACCGGGAGCGGCTCGCGGTGTTCGAGGACCGCGACCGGATCGCCCGGGACCTCCACGACCTGGTCATCCAGCGGCTGTTCGCCACCGGGATGATGCTGGAGGGCGCGCAGCGCCGGTCGATCGTCCCTGAGGTCCGTGACGGCGTGGGCAAGGCGGTGGACGAGCTGGACGTGACGATCCAGGAGATCCGCACCGCGATCTTCGCCCTCCAGCAGGGCCCGGCGGAGGTCCCGTCGGGACTGCGCACCCGGGTGCTGCGGGAGATCAACATGGCGGCCGTGCCCCTGGGCTTCAAGCCCGCGCACCGCTTCCTCGGTCCGATCGACGCGGTCGTCGGCGAACTGGTCGGCAAGAACCTGATCGCCGCCCTGCGCGAGGCGCTGTCCAACGCGTTCCGGCACGCGGACGCGTCCCGGATCGAGGTCCTGGTGGACTCCACGGTCAGCCTGCCCGACGGGCGGCCCGGGGTACGGCTGGAGGTGGCCGACGACGGTGTGGGCATGCCGGAGGGGGGCCGGCGCAGCGGGCTGCGGAACCTGCGCCGCAGGGCGGAGTCGCTCGGCGGCTCCAGCTGGTACGGATCCGGCATCGGGGAGGACGGCGGCGGGACCACCCTGGTGTGGGAGGCCCCGCTGTGAGCCGTCGCGGGCGGGCCGCGGAGCGCGGCTAGCCGCGTGCGGCCAGCTCCGCCAGGATCTGTTCGATGACGACGGCGACCCCGTCCTCGTTGTTGTCGACCGTCCGGCCGGACGCGGCCGCGATGACGTCCGGGTGGGCGTTGCCCATCGCGTACGAGGTTCCGGCCCAGCGGAGCATCTCCACGTCGTTCGGCATGTCCCCGAAGGCCACCACCTCGGCGGGGGAGATGCCGCGTTCGGCGCAGCACAGCTCCAGGGTGCTGGCCTTGGACACACCGAGCCCGCTGATCTCCAGCAGTGCGGTCGGGCTGGAGCGGGTGATCGAGGCGTAGGCGCCGGCGGCCGACCGGGCCAGGGCGAGGAACTCGTCCGGGGCCAGTTCCGGGTGGTGCGCGAGGAGCTTCAGGACCGGCGCCGCCTGGTCGTCGTGCTCCTCGTGGAGCAGCTTCTCGGCGGTGGCGACCGTGGCACCCGGGTCCTGGAAGAACGGCGGGTAGGCCGGCTCGTAGTTGATGCCGGTGGTCATCTCGACCGCGAAGGAGGTGCCGGGGGCGGCCTGCCGGAGGGTTTCCACCACGGTGAGTGCGGTGGCCCGGGGCAGCGCCCTGACCTGTACGAACTCCCGGCCGGCGTGCAGGTCGACGACGGCGGCGCCGTTCGCGCAGATCGCCAGGCCGTGGCCGTGGACGTGGTCGCTGACCACGTCCATCCAGCGGGCCGGTCGGCCCGTGACGAAGAAGACCTCGATCCCGGCCTCCTCGGCCGCGGCGAGCGCGGCGACCGTGCGGTGCGAGACGGACTTGTCGTCGCGCAGCAGGGTGCCGTCGAGATCGGTGGCGATGAGCCGTGTCGCGGGGGTCGGCCCGTCCGGGCGCTGAGAAGCCGAGGTCACCGCTCCATCTTCACCCATGGGCCCCCGCGATCGAACCATGATCGCGAAGAGATGTTCGTCCCCCGGCCGCCGCCGGGAGTCGGTCCCGTGAAACCGGGTGTGGGGGGGGGGGGGGGGGGGGGGGGGGGGGGGGGGGGGGGCTGCGAGGACGGCGTCGCAGCCGCGGGCGGGGTGCCCTG